>JBBSHJ010000005.1:0-63987 GCA_038253135.1 Mycobacteriales bacterium
CGATCACGGCGGCGGCCCATTGCTCGCGCGCCCACTCGGGTGTCGCCGCGGCCAACGCGTCTGGTGGCAGCAGCCGCTCGTACGCCGTTGCCCACGTGGAGATCTGGATCCGCGCGATCTCATCCACGTCGTCTGAACGTGCCGGGCGCACGCTGACATCGGCCACGCTTCCCACCTTACGGGGACCGTGACTCAACGCCCGCCGGAGGCCAGCGAAGCGAATGCGTCCGGGTGTTGCAGCCAACCGACGGCGATACCGTTCGACAGCACGTTTCCACAGCTCCTCGTGGTCACGACGACGTCGCCGCCGCTCGGATAATGCAGGATGACGGCGTAGTAGACCGGAAGCGCGACGCAGCTCCCCGTTGCGCCGAGCGGGCTGATCAGCTGGCTGTCGTTCAGCGCGGACGCCAGTTGTTTGATCCGTGTGGTGATGTACGTCGAGTGGGCAAGGCGGTATCCGCTCCGGACCGATCGATACGTGCACGCGACGGCGGAGACGGCGCCGTCCGGCGCGAGCTGTATCGATGCGTTCGGTTGGGTCGGGACGAGGGAAGGTGGCGCGTCCGACGGGCAGGTTCTGGTTGCGGCTCGCAGCGTCGTGCGCACGGGCGGTGGTCGACCGCGGGCCGGCGGCGAGCTGCTCTTCCCACTCAATGCCCAGATCGTGTTGCCGGCATATAGCTGGACGTAGGCCGCGCCCGAACCGGTGCCGACCGTCGTGCAGTCGCCGAGAGACGCATCGAGCTCGAACGCCTGCGACGATCCCGGGTATCCGAAATACAGGCGCACGAGCGTTTCCGTAGGATCGCGCGGTGTGCACTTCAGCGTTCCGGCCGATGAGTTGATCATCGCCGACAGCGGCTCGGCGAATGCATCCGCCGTACCTGCCGTCCACAGCGAGTGCTGGCGCGCGTTGTAGGCGCAGACCGTCAATCGCGTCGGCGTCTCCGGCCTCGGAATCAGATACCCGTGCACCCGGCCGGGCTTGGAGAGATCGGTGGTCGGCGGCTGGGAGGGGCATTGATCGGGATACCTGCCCGCAGCCGGTATGTGGGTGCTCGACCCGCCGTTCAACAGCGCGTCAATGAGCCCGTCGGTCGTCGGGCTCGATTGCGTCGAGCGCTTGCCATTGCTGATCGGCTGGCAACCGCCGCGACTTACATTGATCTGCAGGCCGACCTTGCCTGTGCCGTAATCGACGTAGAGGACGTCGGCCGCGCCGTCATCGTTGCGACAGCTATACACGCCCGGAGTTGACTCCTTGGTGGTGTTCAGAGCCGCGACCAGCGATTGGAGACTGGCTCCGGCGGCCTTGGCCGACCGGTTCAAGGTTCCGGCCGGATTCGGCAGGTTGAGCCCCCAGTAGCTGCAGACAAGGATTTCTTTGGGTCTCCGGGCACAAGTGTCTGGGCTGCGCCGTCGATCGACGGCACCGGCAGGGCATAGGCGAGCCGGTCCGGGCACTCCGCCGGCGGAGGAGCCTCAGGAGGCGGTGGCGTCTCCGTCACCCCCGGCGTCGTCGGCGCGATGCTCGCTGGCGTCGTTGTCCGCGGCTCGAAGGACATTCCGCCGCCGCTGCCAAGAAGCTCAGCAATGAGGGATCGCGCACCATCGCTTATGTCGGCCCCGAGGAGCTGGTTGCTCACGGTCCGACAGTTGGGATCGCTGACGAGCGTCATGGCCACGCCACCATCGTATTCGGCGTACGCCACTACGCGATCGTCTCCTCTCGGCGGGCAGCTGTGTGCGCCGTTGTCGATGGCGCCGTGATTGAGCAAGGAAATCAGGCTCGACGTCTTTGCTCCTGTGCGTGCCGCCTTGGCAAGTGGACCGGGTCCGGTGTTTGTGTGTCGATAGCTGCAGAGCAGGATGTTGCTCGGGACTCCGGGCACCAGCGCGGTGCTGGCTCCGCTGACCGGCGGCAGCGGGAGCACCGGCGGAGTTGTCGCCGGGGCTGCGGGATCGGCTGGCGGGCACCGGGTGGGAGCACGAGTGAGCGCCGAGGGAATCGGATGCTGGCTCGCGATGGTGAGCGCGGTTTGTGGCGCATCGGTGTCAACGGCGACAGCGAACTCGCTGTTGGTCACGTTGGCGGAGGCCAGATCGATGTCCACGGTGATCGGTGTCGGCGCCGCGGTGGTTCGAACCATCGCGATGACGGTCGGAGCGCTACCGTCGGTGCCGCTGTGCGCCGCGTGGGGCGATCCACGCAGGTCCCCGACCAGGCGGGTCAGACTGGCACCGGATGCGGACCCCCAGCCGGTCAGGATCTGCGCGTGGTTGGGATCGCCCTCGTACCGGCAAAGGACTGCACTCAGTGGGATGCCAGGGACAAGTGCCTTGTCGGCCCCGGGAACGCCTGACCGCGGCAGCGGGCCGAGGGCGACGGTGTCAGGACAGTCTTGACGCGAGTACGACGACGGGTTGGGGTTGGGACCGCTCGTGCCGGCGGCGAAAACCTTGTTGATGACGCTCTCGGTGGACTGGGAGCGATCGGCATAAACCAGACCATTACTCATCGCGCCGCACACTCTGGTTCGCACGACAACGGTTCGTCCGCCCGGGTACGTGATATATAACCCACCTGGTGGGTTTGGGGATTTCGGGTAGGCATTTGCGCGAATCGAGCCCGGCGGCCGTTACCTGCTTTGCACTATTTAGTGCCGACACGAGGCCACCGAGGTAGTCACCCGCGAGCGCCGATCGGTCGATCGGGCCGTCGGAGCCCTCGGAATATCGACAGAGAAGAATGCCGGTGGGATGGCCCGGCACGAGCTTGCTGTCACCGCCGGCAACCGCGGGTAATGAGGCGTAACCGTTGTCGGCCATCGGACATTCGTCGGGCGCAGCGCTCGCACCGGACGCCAGTGGATGCGCCGATGCCAGGTCGAGGGCTGTCGCGCCAGCATCTGAAATCAAGGTGAAGCGCCGGCCCGAGGCCGAGATCGCCCCGCCGCACGAGGCTGTGGAGACATCGATGCGCTGGCGCCGCTCGTGCCCCGGATAGGTCAGGTGGATGCTGACGATCGGGCCCGGGCCGCCCAGGCAGCGGATCGACCCCGGTCTGGCGTTCGCCAACTGCTTCACCAGCGCGGCCAGTCGCGAGCCCGAGTTGCCCCAGCCCGTCAGCACCATCGCCGAGTTCGCGCCCGCCGGTTCGTACCGGCACAGCGTCGCGCTCTCGGGGGCACCGGTGACGACCTCCGTTTCCGCTGCCCCGGATCGGGTGGTTTTTTGTGGCGTCAGTTTGGCGGCACAGACTTCAGGAACTGCCGCGCCGACCGCATCCTGGTGCGTCCCTCGGGCTGCTGGAATGAAGACGGTCGGCACGAGCACGCCGAGCACCAAGACCACGACCGCACCAGCTGCCATCCACCACCTTCGCGGCTCGTGCGGCGTCGGCGCGGGCTCGGGATCGAGATCATCCACGTGCCTCACCCGCCGGCCGGTGTGCGTCGGTGCGGGATGCGATCGGCGAGCCGCCGTGGTGCCGTCGACTCGCCCACCGCGAGGCATGTGCCGTTGTCGGCGGAGACACAGCCGTCTGGCGATCGCCGGTCAGCAGCCACCGCCACGAACGTGCGGAGATCGGCACCCACTGCCTCCTCCTCCGGACCGGTCCTCATCATCTAGACGCCGTGGGTGGCCCAAAGGGTTGCGTGCTGAGGGTCTGGGCATCGCGGCGCACCTCCCGACCGCGCACCGCACGGCGTACCCGTCAGGTCATACGCCTCAATCCCGGCCTTCGGGTCGGGTTCGGGGCGCGATCAGGTCACATCTTGAGCACGTCGCGGTACGGGCCCATTGCGATCCGGGGGTGGGACCACGGCTTCATCCACCGCAGCAGGTTGACCATGACGCCGCGCGGCATGGACACGCAGCCGGCCGTCGAGCCGCCGTCCCACACGTGCAGGAAGAACGCCGATCCCCTGCCCTTGACGATCGGATAGCGGTTGTAGCTGATGAAGGCCGCGTAGGAGTAGACACCGACCTGCCAGAGCCGCTCACCCGAGCCGAGGTGGAAGTCGGCGTTGTCGGTCGTGAGCAGGTTGTAATAACGGGAGCTGGTGTCATCGACGAAGACGTCGCCGTACCGGTCCGCGTGCCACGGCAGCGCCGTACCCGGATTGGCGTTGTTGCCGAACGCCCACGGCACGGTGAAAAAGCCAACCGGCGTCGTACCGGAGCCCTCGTGGGTGCTCGTGGAGAAGCCGTTGTAACCGATCCGCACATAGGTGTCGTTGACGTGCGTGCGCCAGGTGCCGTGGACCTTCTCGTACGCTCGCAGCACCGCCCAGTCGCCCGATCCCTTGTTGGTCACGGTGATGACCTGGGTCGAGCCCTTGGTGTCGGCCATGTGCGCGGCGATGATCGGCACGGTGCTCCTGTGTGCGGTGGCGGCGTTCGCCGGGGCGACGGCGAGGGCGAGCAATCCAACGGCGACGAGGGCCGCGAGCGGTCCGCGGGTACGACGTCGCGGGCCCGCGTGGGTTGTAGTCACCCGGCAGAGGCTAGGGCGCCGAGCGGGCCCGGTCGCTCTCCTCGAGCACAGCATCGGGCATTTCATCCGTTCGGGCGCGCTCGGTCCGCTCGTGCCGGCGCTTGGCGATCCTCCGGTAGGCCACTATGACGATCAGCGCCCCCAGCACCGCGAGCGGGCCCCACGTCAGGTATTTCTCGACCGTGCTCAGTGCGCCGGCGAACAGGTAGCCGAGCAGCACGCACGTCGTACCCCAGAGCGCTCCGCCGAGCGCGTTCCACGGCAGGAAGGTCCGGTACGGCATCCGGGCCATGCCGGCCATGCTCGGGACCAGCGCCCGCAGCAATGCCACGGCCCGCCCGAGCAGGACGGCCTTGCCGCCGTGCCGGTGCAGGAACGCGTCGCCCTTGCCCCATCGGCTCTCGCCGACGACGAGGCCGACCCGGGACTGGCGCAGCCGGGGGCCGAACCACCGGCCGAACTCGTAGCCGACCGAGTCGCCCACGATGGCGCAGGCGATCGCGACCGCGATCATGACGGCGAGATTGAGTGGGCCCTCGTGGCAGAAGTATCCGGCAACGAGCAGCGCGGTCTCTCCGGGCAGCACGACGCCGACCAGGATGGCCGCCTCGGCGAAGGCGAGCCCGCCGGCGATGAGATAGAGCCAGTTGCCCACAGCGTCGCCGATGCGCTGCAGGTATTCGGTGATGTGCATGCCGTCCCGTCTCGTCCCTCGGTGCCACGTCGAGTGTCGCATTCGTGCTGGTACGACGGGAGCGACTTTGGTTCTGACCTCCACGAAGCGGGTCAATCGGTGCCCGGGTGTCGTGGGGTGTCGATAGCCTCCCGTCCATGCGGGTGCCCGGTGGTCCGGTGGTGCGGGAGAGCCTGAGCCGGAGCCAGGCGCGCCGGATCGCGCTCGCCGCGCAGGGTTTCGCCGAGGCGCGCCCGGGTGGCCGGGTCGATGCGCGGCACATCCGGCGCGTGCTCGACCGCGTCGCCGTGCTGCAGCTCGACTCGGTCAACGTGCTTGCCCGCACGCACTACCTGCCGGTGTTCTCCCGCCTCGGCAGCTACCCGCGCTCGTTGCTCGATCGGATGGCCTGGGGCGGTCCGCGGCGCGAGATGTTCGAGTACTGGGCGCACATGGCCTCCCTGGTGCCGCTCGCGCTGCAACCGTTGCTGCGGTGGCGCATGCGGGCCGCCGCGGAACGGCCGTGGGGCGACATCCAGCGGTTGGAGGAGCGGCGGCCGGGATTCCTGGACGAGGTGCGGACCCACCTCGCGGCCCATGGCCCGATCGGCAGCGGCGCGCTCGACCCTGATCGGCCGCGCGGTCCACGCGGGATGTGGAGCTGGCACGACGGCAAGGAGGCGCTGGAGTGGCTGTTCTACGTCGGCGAGGTCACCACCGCTGCCCGGCCGCACTTCGAGCGGCTCTACGACCTGACCGAGCGGGTGCTGCCCGCCGCGGTGCTCGGCGCGCCGACGCCTCCGACCGAGGACGCGCAGCGCGAGCTGATCCGGGTCGCGGCCCGCTGCCACGGCGTCGCCACGGAGCCCGAGCTGCGCGACTACTTCCGGCTCAAGCCGGCGGCCTCCCAGGCACGGGTGGCCGAGCTGGTGGCGTCCGGGGAGTTGCGGCCGGTCCGCGTGGACGGCGTACCCGTGCCGGCCTACCTCTCCCCGCACGCCAGCCTTCCGCGGTGGGTGCGCGCTCGCGCCCTGCTCTCGCCCTTCGACTCGCTGGTGTGGGAGCGCGCCCGCACCGAGCGGCTGTTCGGCTTGCGCTACCGGATCGAGATCTACGTGCCGCCGGCGAAGCGGATCCACGGCTATTACGTGCTGCCGTTCCTTCTCGATGACGCGCTGGTCGCGCGGGTCGATCTGAAGTCCGACCGGGGGGCCGGAGCGTTGCTGGTGCAGGCGGCGTACGCCGAGCCGGGTCACGACCGAGAGCGCGTGGTGACCGCGCTCGCCGACGAGCTCCGCCTGATGGCCGGCTGGCTCGGCCTGTCCGCGGTGTCCGTGACCGGGCGGGGTGACCTCGGCTTGGCGCTGGCCGCCGAGATCGGCTGACCCGCGTCTTTTAGGCCGGCGACTCCGACTTGTCGCCGGACCAGTCGAGGTGGAACGCGCCGGCGGCGTCGATCCGCTCGTAGGTGTGCGCCCCGAACAGGTCGCGCAGACCCTGCACCAGCGCGGCCGGCAGCCGCTCGCTGCGCAGCGCGTCGTAGTACGCCAGCGCGGAGGAGAATCCCGGCACCGGCACTCCGGACCGCACCGCCGTCGCCACGACCCGGCGCCACGCCTCGTGGCCGTGCGCCACAGCGTCCCGGAAGTACGGGGCCAGCAGCAACGACGGCAGCTCGCCGTTCTCGGCGTACGCCTCCTTGATGCGGTCCAGAAAGGTGGCCCGGATGATGCAACCGCCGCGCCAGATCGTCGCCATCGCGCCGAGGTCGATCTCCCAGCCGTATTCCTGCGCCCCCGCCAGCATCATGTCGAAGCCTTGGGCGTAGGCGACCACCTTGGACGCGTAGAGCGCCGCGCGTACGTCGTCCACGAAGCCGGCCGCGGGCGCGGGCGGCGAGTCCGGTCCCGGCAGCTGCCCCTGGGCGGGCCGGCGCTGCTCCGCGTGCCCGGACAGCGACCGGGCGAAGACGGCCTCGGCGATGCCCGAGACCGGGGTGCCGAGGTCGAGGGCGATCTGGACGGTCCAGCGGCCGGTGCCCTTCTGCTCGGCCGCGTCGCGGATCACGTCCACCATCGGTGCGCCGGTGCGCGGATCCGGGGTGGCGAGCACGTCGGCGGTGATCTCGATCAGGAAGGAGTCGAGATCGCCGGTCTTCCACTGGGAAAAGACGTTCGCGATCTCGCCGGGCTTCATGTCCGCGACCGAGCGCAGCAGGTGGAAGGACTCGGCAATGAGCTGCATGTCGGCGTACTCGATGCCGTTGTGCACCATCTTGACGAAGTGGCCGGCGCCGTCCGTGCCGACGTGCGTGCAGCACGGCGTGCCGTCGACGTCTGCGGCGATCGACTCGAGGATCGGCCCGAGGGTCCGGTAGGCCTCGGCGCTGCCGCCGGGCATGATGCTCGGGCCGAGGAGGGCGCCCTCCTCGCCGCCCGAGATGCCGGCGCCGACGAAGTAGATGCCCTTCTCCCGCAGCGCCGCCTCGCGCCGCCGGGTGTCGGCGAAGTGGGCGTTGCCCCCGTCGACGATAATGTCGCCGGGGGAGAGCCGCTGCGCGAGCTCGTCGATCACGGCGTCGGTCGGCGCGCCCGCCTGCACCATGATGATGACCGTGCGGGGCTCCTTGAGCGCTCCGACCAGATCCTCCGTCGTCTCGGCCGGAACGAACGCGCCTTCGTCGCCGTACCGCTCGATCAGATCAGTCATCCGGCTCGTCGTGCGGTTGTGAACCGCGACGCTATGCCCGTGCCGGGCGAGGTTGCGGGCCAGGTTGCGGCCCATCGTCGCGAGTCCCGTGACGCCGATGTCGGCGGTTGCCTGTGAGGTCATGCCTCGATCCTGCCTGTCGGGAGCGGCATCCGTCGATGGGGTACGCCGCTCCCGGTCGAGGCGATTCCGGCTCAGGCGTCAACGCACGGTGTCGGCGGTGGTGGTGTCGCTGAGGGGACCGGCCCGGTGCAGCCGGATGTTCCCGCTGACGCTCCTTGCCTTGACATCGACCGCGCGCTCGCCGTGGATCGGGCCGGCCGCGTCGGTCGCATCGAGCTCGGACGAGAGCTCTCCTGTGAGCGTGTGGACGTCGAGGGCGACCAGCAGACCGGCCGCGACGCCGATCTCGATGTCTCCGGAGGCGTTCTTGACCTGGACCCCGCCGCCGGCCCGCTCGATCCTGATGTTGCCGGACCCGGCGCCCATCTTGGTGTCGCCGTCGACCGTGCCCGCCTCCAGGTCACCGGATCCCGTGCTCGCTTCCAGGTTGCCACCGACACAGGTGGTGCTGATGTTCCCGCTGCCGGTGGAGAGCTTCGCCCGGCCGCCGACCCGGCCGGCGCTGATCTCGCCGCTGCCGGTGGAGATGCTCGCGTCCGCACCGACGGTCTCGACGGCAATGTCGCCGCTGCCGGTGGAGAGCTTGGCGTTGGCGCCGACCGATTCCACGCCGATGTCCCCGCTACCGGTGCCCGCCGTGGCCTCGGTCGCCACCGCGGCGAGCCGGATGTCGCCCGAGCCGGTCTTGATGTCGGTGGTCTGGACCGTGTCCCTTGCCTCGACGTCACCGCTTCCGGTTCTCGCGGCCAGGGTCTGTATCGGGCCTTCGACCTTGACATCCCCGCTGCCGGTCTTGGCGGCGAGTGAGGACTCGCTGGGGATGGTGGCCTCGATCAGCAGGGCCGGGGAGTGGAGCCGGTGTTTGGGGCTGCGTACAACGATCTTGCTGGTGGCCGTGTTGAAGTCAACCGACGTCTGCCCGACGGCGTCGTCGGCGCGCTTTTCCAGTGCCGTGATCGTGACCCGCGCGGTCGCGATGTCTCGGCAGGTAATGAGGATGTCGCCGTTGTCGTTCTCGACGTCGAGCGACGGCGGAGTCGGCGTGTCGAAGGTGTAGGTCTGCGAAGCGCGGTCACTCACGATGCTCTCCTAGGTTTGTCAGATGATTGGATGTCACGCGAAGAACCCGGCGGCCACCGATCGGGCCCGCAGCAGGTGGATATTCCCGCCGATGCTCCGCGCTGAATGGTGCTGACGGCCCGCCGGATGCCGGCGAGCCGGATTCTGGTGGAGGGTCGGGCGCATCGAACTGGTAGGGCTGGCAAGCACGGTCACTCACGACGTCGTCTCCTGGCATCAGGCGGATTGGCGATCAGGTGCGGGCGTAGCCGCGTAGGGTGCGGCCCTGTCCGGGGGTGGAACTGCCGGCCTCGGTTGCTCGGCGGACGGCCTGGACCAGCCAGGCGTTGACCGACTGACCGTCGCGCTCCGCCCGGGTCTCGACGCGGCTCTTGAGCGAATCGGGTAGCCGCAGCGTGATCCGGCTGGTGCCGGAGTCGAGGTCGTCCGGCCCGGCCGGAGGTGCGACGTCCTCGGCGTTGACGACGATCTCCGGGTCGCGGCCGGCCAGCCGGACTTGGACCTGCACGCCGTGCACGGCCGCAGAAACCTCGGCCGCGGTCGCGGAGATGGCATCCATGAGGGCGAGCCGGGCGGCGGGATCGAGCGCCGCAGCGAGCAGGCCTCCGATCCGCTCCGCGTCCTGACCGGCGGCGGCGACCGACCGTTCCAAGTCCTGGCGCAGCGATTCGACAAAAGGCGACAGCTTCATGACGTCACTATGACGTCGCGAAGATGTCATTGTCAATGCCCGAGGGGAGAGTCGGCGGGCCGGCCGCCGGTAAGGTCCGCAGGGTGACCGACCCCGAGATCGCCGCCCTGTCGGTGCGGGTGATCGCGCAGACACACTTCAGCCCGCCGGCCGACGTGCCGTGGGAGACCGACGCCGACGGCGGCCAGGCGCTCGCCGAATTCGCCGGCCGCGCGTGCTACCAGTCGTGGGCCAAGCCCAACCCGTCGACCGCCACCAACGCCGGCTACCTCCGGCACATCCTCGAGGTGGGCCACCTCTCGGTGCTCGAGCACGGCGTGGTGACGATGTACCTCACCGGCGTGTCGCGGTCGATGACACACGAGCTGATCCGGCACCGGCACTTCTCCTACAGCCAGCTCTCCCAGCGGTACGTGCCCGAGCGCGATGCCGCCATGGTCGAGCCTGCCGTGATCGCGGCGGACCCCGAGCTGCACGCGACGTTCGTGGCCGCGGCGGCGGCCGCCGTCACGGCGTACACCGAGCTCCTCGCCGGCCTGCAGCGACGGTTCGCCGACGTGGGCACCGCCACCCTCCGGCGCAAGCAGGCCCGCCAGGCGGCGCGGACGGTCCTGCCGAACGCCTCCGAGACCCGCATCGTCGTGACCGGTAACTACCGGGCGTGGCGGCACTTCATCGGGATGCGGGCCTCCGAGCACGCCGACGTGGAGATCCGCGGGTGCGCGGTCGCCTGCCTGCGCGAGCTGCAGCGGGTCGCGGGCAACGTCTTCGCCGATTTCGAGATCACCACGCTGCCGGACAGCACCGAGATCGCGAGCAGCCCGCTGGTGACAGAGGGCTGAGGACGGTAACGGGCGCCGATCGGGCTGGCCGAGAGCGGACGCAGGCAACCGCAAATCTCAGGTTGAGTGCGCCGCTTCAGACAACGATGTCCGGTTAGTCCCGTATCGAGCGGCGCAGGTCCTGCGGCACGGTCCCCGAATGTTGCCGGAGAGGTTGCGCTCTCACCAGAAAGTCGTGGCATACTTGTCCGCGAGGCCCCGCGACGTTCTGGACCCCCGACTGGCGCGTCGTGGGGCCTCTCCATGTCCGCACCAAGCTTCTGCACACCGCGCATCTGCACCCCGCGCATCTGCACCCCGCGCATCTGCACCCCGCGCACCGGCCAGAGCCAACCGGTAGCGTTGGCGCATGCGAACCGACCGGCCACCTTTCGGCCGTAATCTGACGGCGATGGTCACGCCCTTCACCGATGACGGGCGACTCGATCTGGACTCGGCCGCCAAGCTCGCGACGCACCTCGTACAGGTCGGCCGGAACGACGGCCTGGTCCTGAGCGGCACGACGGGCGAGTCGCCGACGACGACCGACAAGGAGAAGGCCGCGCTGATCGGTGCGGTGAAGGACGCGATCGCCGGCCGCGCCGTCGTCGTCGCCGGTGTCGGCACCAATGACACCGAGCACAGCCTGCACCTTGCCCGCGCGGCGGCGGGCGCCGGTGCCGACGGGCTGCTCGTGGTGACGCCCTACTACTCCAAGCCCACGCAGGCCGGCATCATCGCGCACACCCGCAAGGTCGCCGATTCCACCGACCTGCCGGTGATGCTCTACGACATCCCCGGTCGGACCGGCACGCCGCTGGCGACAGAGACGCTGTGCGCGCTGGCGGAGCATCCTCGGATCGTCGCCGTCAAGGACGCCAAGGGCGATCTGCTCTCGGGCAGCGAGGTCATGACCCGCTCCGGCTTGCGGTACTACAGCGGCGATGACCCGCTGAACCTTGCCTGGCTGTGCCACGGCGCGCAGGGTGTGGTCAGCGTCGTCGGGCACGTGCTCGGGTCGTCGTACGCCGACATGATCGCGGCCGTCGACGCCGGCGACCTGCCCGCCGCGCAAGCCGTGTACCGACGGCTCATCCCGGCCGTGCGCACGATCATGTCGCCCGTGAGCCAGGGCGCGATCCGGGCCAAGGCGGCCGTGCACGCGATGGGCCTCATCGCGTCCCGGACCATGCGGCTGCCGCTGCTCGCGGCCACCGACGACGAGGTGGTCGAGATCAAGGCGGCCATCGGCGCGGCCGAGCGCCCCCCGTCCCGCGGCGACGGCGGGCCGGCGGCATGAGCAACGCCGCGGGCGTCGACCGCTCGCCGAAGCCCCTTCTCGCCAACGGTTTGCGGATCATCCCGCTCGGTGGCGTCGGCGAGATCGGCCGCAACATGACGGTCTTCGAGTACGACGGCAAGCTGCTGATCGTGGACTGTGGGGTCCTCTTCCCGGAGGAGGATCAGCCCGGCGTCGACCTCATCCTGCCCGACTTCTCCTACCTGCGGGGCCGCGCCGACGACATCGTGGGCGTCGTACTCACGCACGGGCACGAGGACCACATCGGCGGGCTGCCCTACCTGCTGCGCGAGCACCAGGGATTGCCGCTGATCGGGTCGACCTTCACCCTGGCGCTGGTCGAGGCGAAGCTGCGGGAGCACCGGATCAAGCCCTACACGCTGCCGGTCGCCGAGGGCCGCCGCGAGACGCTCGGGCCGTTCGAGTGCGAGTTCTTCGCGGTCAACCACTCGATCCCCGACGCGCTCGCCGTGGCCATCCGCACCGGAGCCGGCCTCGTCCTGCACACCGGCGACTTCAAGATGGACCAGCTGCCGCTGGACGGGCGGCTGACCGATCTCGGCGGTTTCGCGCGCCTCGGGTCGGAGGGCGTCGACCTGTTGATGTCCGACTCGACCAACGCCGAGGTGCCGGGTTTCGTCACGTCCGAGCGCCGGATCGGCCCGGTCCTCGACCAGGTCGTGCGGGATGCCAAGAGCAAGGTCGTCGTCGCCTGCTTCTCCTCGCACGTGCACCGCGTGCAGCAGGTGCTCGATGCGGCGCAACGGCACGGCCGCAAGGTGGCCTTCGTCGGCCGGTCGATGGTGCGCAACATGGGCGTCGCCCGCGACCTCGGACTGCTGACGATCCCCGACCGGCTGCTGGTCAGCATGGACGTCATCACATCACTTCCGCCGCGTGAGGTCGTGCTGATCTCCACCGGTTCGCAGGGTGAGCCGCTCTCGGCCCTCGCCCGGATGGCCAACCGGGAGCATCACCAGGTCCGGATCGAGGCCGATGACACCGTCATCCTCGCCTCGAGCCTCGTGCCGGGGAACGAGTCGGCCGTCTACAAGGTGATCAACGGCCTGGCGCGGTACGGCGCGACGGTGGTCCACAAGGAAGTCGCGATGGTGCACGTCTCCGGGCACTCGCCGGCCGGTGAGCTGCTCTACGTGCTCAACGCGACCCGCCCGAGCAACATGATGCCCGTGCACGGCGAGTGGCGGCACCTGCGCGCGCACGGCAAGCTCGCCGAGGCGACCGGCGTACCGGCCGAACGCGTCGTGCTGGCCGAGGACGGGTTCGTCATCGACCTCGTCGACGGCATCGCCAGCATCGCCGGCAAGGTCGACTGCGGGTTCGTCTACGTCGACGGGCTCGAGGTCGGCGACGTCGGCGAGTCGACGCTGCGCGACCGGCGCATCCTCGGTGACGACGGCTTCATCGCCATCACCGTCGCGATCGACTCGGTGACCGGCAAGGTCACCGGCGAGCCGCACGTGTCCGGGCGCGGCTTCTCCGACGAGCCGGACGCGTTCGAGCCGGTGCTGCCGCTGATCGAGGCCGAGCTGGCCCGGGCCACGGCCGAGGGCGTCAGCAGCAACCACCAGCTGGCCCAGCAGGTACGCCGGGTGGTCGGCAAGTGGGTCGCCGACACCTACCGGCGCCGGCCGATGATCGTGCCGACCGTCATCTCGGTCTGACCCGGGCGTCACCGCGTTGCTAGGACGTCGACCAGCCCGCGCGCGGCCCGTCCCGGCCCGGCGTGCGTGGTGAGCAGCTGGGCGCCGAGGGTCTCCGCGTGGGCGATGTAGCAGCCGTCGTAGCCGCCGCAGCGGTCCCGCAGCCACCAGGCCCGACGGCGTAACGCGACGTGGCGATGGCGGACGAGGGCGAGCTCGCCGAGCTCATCGACGGCACGTGCGCCCGCCTCGACCGCCAGCCACCCGCACAGCGCCGACAGACGGACTACGGCTATGACCTCGGGATCGATCAGCTCGGGCGCGTGCGCCTCGTTGACCGTGCCCGGTACCTGCGCGATGCCGCTGGCCCGGTCCGTGCCGAGAAGGAGGTTCACCGCCGCCGAGGCATCGAGCACTATCTCCGCGGCGTCAGTTGGCGGCCCGCTCGCGGGCGAGCGCGTCCGCGCAAGACTCGGGCACCTCCGTCACGGGCCGACCGGACAGGCGGGCGAGCATCTCGGACATGGTCGGGCGCCGGGCGACCTCGACGATCTCGGCGCGGACCAGCTCCGAGAGCGAACGACGCTGCTCACGAGCGCGGACCGTCTGGCGCTGGTGAACGTCGTCGGGGACGTCGCGAACCTGGATCGCCTTGGCCATGATCACCAGCCGGCCGGCAGCGGGCGGCCCTCGGCGAAGCCGGCGCTGGACTGGATGCCGATGACTGCGCGCTCGGTGAATGCCGGCAGCGTCCGCGCGCCGGCATAGGTGCAGGCACTGCGCACGCCGGCGCAGATCAAATCCAGCAGGTCCTCGACGCCCGGGTGGGCCGGGTCGAGATACATCCGGGAGGTCGATATCCCCTCCTCGAACAGCCCCTTGCGGGCCCGGTCGTACTCGTCGTCCGCGCGGGTCCTCGCGGCGACCGCCCGCTTGCTCGCCATGCCGAACGATTCCTTGTACGGCCGGCCCGACTCGTCGTGGTTCAGGTCGCCGGGGGACTCGTGCGTGCCGGCGAACCACGAGCCGATCATCACGTTGGCGGCGCCGGCGGCGAGCGCCAGCGCGACATCGCGGGGATGCCGGATGCCGCCATCGGCCCAGACATGGGCCCCGAGATCGGCGGCGGCCTGCGCGCAGTCGACGATCGCCGAGAATTGCGGCCGGCCGACGCCGGTCATCATCCGCGTCGTACACATGGCCCCCGGGCCGACGCCGACCTTGACGATGTCGGCGCCAGCGGCGATCAGGTCGCGGGTGCCCTCGCGGGACACCACATTCCCGGCGGCGACCGGGACCGGGGGGTCGCTCGCGCGGACCGCCCTCAGCCCGTCGAGCATCTTGTCCTGGTGCCCGTGCGCGGTGTCGAGGACGAGCAGGTCGGCACCGGCGCCGATCAGGGCCGCGGCCTTCGCGGCGACGTCGCCGTTGACGCCGATCGCGGCCGCGACGCGGAGGTGATCGCGCGCATCGACGGCCGGCGCGTAGAGCGAGGCCCGCAGCGCGCCGCCGCGGGTGAGTACGCCGACCAGCCGGCCGGCGCCATCGACGGCGAGCGCGAGGGGACGGTGGGCCGCGCTCATCTGCTCGAACGCGGCGCGCGGATCGACGTCGGTCGGGACCAGCAGCGGCTTCTCGACCAGCAGCGCGCCGAGCCGGGTGAACCGGTCGATGCCGGCGCAGTCGGCCTCGGTCAGCACGCCGAGCGGGAGCCCCTCACGGACCACGACGACCGCTCCGTGCGCCCGCTTGGGCAGCAGGCTGACCGCATCGGCGACGGCGGCATCGGGTCCCAGGGTCAGTGCCGTGTCCACGACGTGGTGCCGCGACTTGACGAACGACACCGTCTCGGCCACCGCCTCAACCGGCACGTCCTGGGGGAGTACGACGATCCCGCCGCGGCGAGCAACGGTCTCGGCCATCCGGCGGCCGGCGACGGCGGTCATGTTCGCCACGACGATCGGGATCGTCGTACCGGATCCGTCCGTCGTCGCCAGGTCGACGTCGAACCGTGACGCAACGCCCGAGTGCCGCGGCATCAGGAAGACGTCGTCGTAGGTCAGGTCATGGGTCGGCCGGTTGCCGTCAAGGAAGTGCACAGCATCGATTCTGCGCGTGTCACCAATCGGGGTCGCGGTCGACTCGCTTCTGCCCGGCCGCGATGCCGGCAACGACACCGACGATCACCGTCAGGATCGCGGCCAGAAACCCGCCGGCGCCGAGCAGGAGTCCGGCGACGCCCGAGGTCGCGCCGACGATCAGGCCAACCGTTCCGGCGTCTCTCGGCGCCTTGATGGTGCCGGCGACCGCGTAGGCGCCGCCAGCGGTGGCGCCGAGCGCGAGGAGCACCGACAGGGGCCACCAGAAGCCGTGGACGAACGGGATCAGCGCGGACAGCACATCGTCGGAGAGCTGCGCCGCGACGCCGACACCGACGGCGACCTGCATGGTCGTCTTGCTCGGTTTCGTCCTGTGCGGTGGGGCTGGCTTGGTCTGCGGCTCGATGAACGTCATGGTTCCGGCTCCCAGTGGACGGTTGCGGTCGGACCTCTCAGCATCCGTGACGGCTGCCGGCCGCGACTCGGCGGGCACCCTGAATCCGACCCTGACATCCACCATGCGATGCGGATCCGACCGGTCGCAGTGGGGCCAGCACCCCTCTTTTCCGGGGGCTCAGTCACGGTGGAGTGCGCGCAGGCGGATGGTCTCGGGCAGGCCCGCCAGCGCTGCCACGCCGGGCTCGTCCAGCGCCTTGCCGACATCGGTCACGACGTAGCCGACCTCGCCGCGGGTGCCCAGCGACTGGCCGTCGATGTTGACGCCGCAGTCGGCGAGCACGCCGTTGATCTTCGCCAGTACGCCGGGCAGGTTGCGGTGCACGTGCACGAGCCGCAGCGGGCTCTCGTCCTCGGCCGGTACGACGGGGGGCAGGTTGACCGACAGCGTCGTCGTACCGTCCAGAACGTAGTGCCGGAGCTTGGACGCGACGAACCGGCCGATGTCCTGCTGCGCCTCCTCGGTCGACCCGCCGACGTGCGGGGTGAGGATGACGTTGCGCAGCCCGCGCAGCTCCGACTCGAACGCCTCGCCGCGGCGCTTGGGTTCCCGGGGAAAGACGTCGATCGCGGCGCCGGCCACGTGCCCGGACTCGACGTGCCGGCGCAGCGCGCCGTGATCGACGACGAAGCCGCGGGAGAGATTCAGGAAGATCGCGCCCTGCCGCATCGTGCCGAACTGGGCGTCACCGAACAGGTCGTTGTTGCCCGGCCGCCCGTCGACGTGCAGCGTGACGACGTCGGACCCGGCCAGCAGCTCGGCGAGGGTGCGGCAGCGCTTGGCATTTCCGAGCGCGAGCTTGTCGGCGGTGTCGTAGAACGAGACCGCCATCCCGAGGGCCTCGGCGACCACCGAGAGCTGGCTGCCGATGTTGCCGTAACCCACGATGCCCAGGCGTCGGCCCCGGATCTCGTGGCTGCCCGCGGCCGACTTGTCCCAGATGCCGGCGTGCATGTCGGTGGTCTTGTCGGTGAGCCGGCGGGTGAGCGCGATGATCTCGGCGATCGCCAGCTCGACGACGCTGCGGGTGTTGGAGAACGGGGCGTTGAAGACGGCGATGCCGCGCTCGGTCGCCGCCGGCAGGTCGAGCTGGTTGGTGCCGATGCAGAAGGCGCCGACGGCGATCAGATCGGGCGCGGCGGCGAGGGCGGGCTCGGTGACCTGGGTCTGCGAGCGCACGCCGAGCAGGCTCACGCCGGGGAGGCGCTCGATCAGCTGGGGTTCGGTCAGGGCGCCGTCGTGCGTTTCGACGCGGAATCCGGCGTCGCGGAGCACGCCGGCCGCGTCGGGGTGGATGCTCTCGAGCAGCAGGGCGCGCTGGGGACGTGTCCCGGCGTCGGTGGCAGCGGTCACGGCGGGGTGCCTCTCTGCGGCGGGCGTGCTGGGCACGCGGGGGCTCCGAATTCACGCCGGCTCCGCGGAAAAGAGTGCTCGGCGGTGAGAGGGGCGGGGCCCAGGCGTGCGGTCCCGATCGGATCGTTCGGGCCGCTCCCCGGTGGTTGCCCCCCCGACGCCAGTCACGGCGTACCCACCTTAACCGGACGGTGCGACGGTGGTCATCTCGAGATCGGCACCGGACTGGGGGAAATCATCCACCGATCCGGTGCGCGATTCCCCCACCCCGGGGGCGGGACGGTTACAGTGCCACGATCGCCTTCTTCTCGACCGACTCGTAGGCGCCGAGGATCACCTTGAGCACGTTGATGCCCTCGACCTGGGTGTCGATCGGCCGGGCGCCCTCGCGGATGCAGCGGGCGAAGTCGGCGATCTCTGCGGTGAAACCGTCCACCGGGTCGAAGGTGTAGGTGTGCGTGTCGCCGCGACCCTCGCGGACGCTGAGCGTCGTACCGTCGCTCCATAGCGAGCCCTTCTCGCCGACGACGGAGAACCGCTCGGTGCACCCGGCCGGGTTGTAGGCCCAGCTGGTGATGATCGTCCCGACCGCACCGGACGCGAAGCGCACCATGACCTGCGCCGAGTCCTCGCCCTCCATGAAGGCCAGCCGGTGCGTCGACGTCATGGCGGTCACCTCGGTCGGCGCCGAGCCGGCAAGGTGCAGCAGCAGGTACGTCGGGTGGTAGCCGGTGTCGATCAGCTCGCCGCCGCCCGAGGTCGCCTTGTGCGCCCGCCAGCCCATGTTGGCCGGGTCGAAATTGTTGAAGAAGCTGTCCGTCGTCCGCAGCTCGTACGGCGTACCGATCGCGCCGGCGGTGAGCAGCTCACGCGCCTTCGCCACCGGCGGCATGAACAGCTGGTTGTGCGCGCACATCAGGGTGATGCCCGCCTTGTCGACGGCATCGCCGACGCGTGCGGCCTCGTCCAGCGACAGGCACAGCGGTTTCTCGCACAGCACGTGCTTGCCGGCCTCGGCCGCGGCCACGATCGCGTCGACGTGCAGGTGGTGCGGCAGGCAGATGTCGACCGCGTCGACCGGCGTCTTCTCCAGCATCTCCCGGTAGTCGGAGTACGTCGCGGCATCGCCGAGCTCGCCCGCGCGACGCCGCGCGTTCTCGGCGACGACGTCGGAGACGGCGGCCACGGTGATCGCGTCGGCCGCGGCCTGATAGCCGCGCACGTGCGCACCGGCAATGCCGCCGGCGCCGATCAGCCCGACCTTCAGTTTGTCGGCCATGTCCTGGATGCTCCCTCTGGTTGGATTCGGTGGTGATGAATCGGTTTGCGGGCAAGGTGGCGTTCGTGACCGGCGGAGGCCACGGGATCGGGCGGGCGACCGCGGGCCGGCTGGCGGCCGAAGGCGCAGCAGTCGTGCTCGCCGATCTCGACCTCGACGCGGCCCAACGTGCCGCCGCCGACCTGCGGGCCGCCGGGCGTACGGCGTCGGCTGTGCGACTGGATATCACCGACCGCGCCTCGGTGGAGGCCGCGGTCGCCGACTCGGTCGACGGCCGGTTGGACGTGCTCGTCAACACCGCCGGCGGTGACTACGCCAGCGTCGATCCTATGCAGGGCGACGAGCCCTGGACGCAGCTGCAGGACCTCAACCTCACCGGGACCGTGCGCTGCATCCGGGCCTGCCGGCCGGCGCTGCTCGCCGACCCCGATGGGGGAGCAGTGGTCACCGTCGGCTCGATCAACGGGCTGGTGGCCTTCGGCAGCGACCCCTACTCGGCAGCCAAGGCCGGCCTTTCGTGCCTGACCCTGGACCTCGCCGCCCGGTACGCCGCGCGGGGACTGCGCTTCAACCTGGTGGCGCCCGGCACGGTGCGAGCCCGGAACCGGGACGGCCAGCCCGGTGCCCTCGATGGGCTGACGCGCTGCTACCCGCTCGGGCGGATCGGCGAGCCCGAAGACATCGCGGCCGCGATCACCTTCCTCGCCTCGGGCGACGCGTCGTGGATGACCGGCGTCGTGCTGCCGGTCGAGGGTGGCGTGCAGACTGGCCCGATGGCTCACCTGGCGCGGCACTAACGCGGCACGGCGACGGCGTCGCCGGTGGTGGCGGACTCGTACGCCGCTTCCATCAGGGCGCTGAGATCGCGGGCCGCGGCGACGTTGTCGGTCATTGGCGTGCCGGACTCGATCGCCGCCGCCCATCGGGCCAATGGCTTGTCGCCGTCGGCCGGCAGCTTCTCCGCCGTGAACTCCGACTCGCCCTTGCCGCGGATGTACATCGTGTCCGTCGGTGTGCCATACATCAGGGCGCCCTCGGTGCCGAAGACCTCGATCGCAAACGGCGACACCTGGTTGACGAAGCCGGCTTCGACGACGCCGATCGCGCCGGAGTCGGTGTGCAGCAGGACGACCGCATTGTCCTCGACGCCGCGTCCGGTGAGGTGACCGAAGCTCGCCGACACCTTTGTCGGCCGCTGAGGGAGAAACAGATTGGCCAGATACATCGGGTGGCAGCCGAGGTCGATCAGGGCGCCGCCGCCTGTCGCCGCGGCCTCGAAGAATCGGTCTGGGAGCCAGGCGTCGCCGAGCGCACCGGAGTGCGAGAGGCGGGTGCGCACGAGGGTGATGTCGCCGAGCCGGCCTGACTCGATCACCTCCCGCGCTGCTGCGGTGTACCCGGTGTACAGCCGGGGCAGCGAGACGGTCAGGATCACCCCTGACTCGTCGACCGCAGCGAGGATCTCGTCGCACTCGGCGATGGTCGTGGCGATGACTTTCTCGGTGAAGATGTGCTTGCCGGCCCGCGCGGCGGCCACCATGACGTCGCGGTGCAGGGTGGTCGGTGTCTCGACGATCACCGCGTCCACGTCGCCGCGGGCCAGGATCGCCTCGACCGAGGACTCGGTCGGTACGCCGAGCTCGGCCGCCTTGGCGGCACCGCGCTCGGCCTGCTCGTCCCACACCGCGGTGATCTCGATGCCCGGATTCACGCTGGCCTGGCGGACGTAATCGCCGGCGTGGACATGCCAGAAGCTGAGCATCGCAGCGCGGATCACAGGGCTCCTAGAGGGGTTGTCGAAACGATCGGATCTCGTCGATAGGCGGACCGCCTGGCGGGCCGTCACGTCAAAACGCTAGCGATGGCCGCCCGGCGCAGGGCCCCCTTGTCCCGAACCGGCCGAAGCCGCACCGGGCGGACACGGGCACTCGGCAGGTGCGTCAGGGGTGTGACTGCTGTGACACGCGGGACGCGCGGGGTACGGTCTAACCATGCCGGCACGCAACTCGACCGACTCGCGCCCGCGCGCTCGCGCGGGCGCGACGGCCCGGTCCGGCGCCGCCCCGGCCCGGAAGCCGACCGCGAAGAATCCCACCAAGCCCAGCACCCGGCGTACGCCCGCCAAGGCCCCGCCGAAGCGGACGCCCGCGCGCACCCCATCCGGTCGGGGCACGGTCGCCAAGACCGTCCGGGCGATAGCCCGGATCTGGTCGCTCGCGGCCCGCGGGTTCGGCGGGCTGGGCCGGTCGGTCGGCGCGCACAGCACCGCACGCGAGCAGGACCCCGCTCGCCGCCGGGACCGTACCGGACTGACACTCGCCCTCGTCGCCGTCGTGGTCGCGATCGGGACGTGGCGGATCGGCGCCGGCCGGCACGGCCAGTGGGCGCCGGCGAGCTGGGTAGACACCGCGGTCCGCGGCGTCCTCGGTGGTCCGGCCGTCATCGTCCCGCTGGTCCTGCTCGGTCTCGCGGTGCACGTCACCCGGCAGGCACCCGAGCCCGAGCGGCGCGGCCGGCTGATCATCGGGGCGCTCCTTATCGCCGTGTCCATCACGGGTCTGTGCCACATCACTGGCGGTTCACCGACCACCGGGCCCGGCAGGCGCGCGGCCGGCGGCGTGCTCGGCGCGATCACGGCCGGGCCGGTCGAGACCGCGCTGACCGGCGGCGTCGCGTTCGCCGTCCTCGTGCCGATCGGGATCCTCGGGCTGTTCGTCGTCACCGCGACGCCGCTGCGCAGGGTTCCGGAGTACGCCGTTCGCGCCGCCGACTACCTGGGCTTCCGGGCACCGCAGGAGCCCGAGGACGCGACGCCGGCGCCGCCCGGGCGGCGGGAGCTCTCTGGGCCGCCGGTCCGGCTGCGCCGCGCCTCCCGCCGTCGCGTCGGCGCGCTGCGCGGCGCCGAATCCGACGACCAGCCGCCGCTGTCCGGCCCGGAGCCGCCGCACCCGTTTGGCGAGCCGGCGGCGACCCTTCCCGGCCTGCCCGCGCCGACCGAGAAGGCCACGACCCCCGAGCCGGACGACGACGACCCGCCGCCCGTCGCGGCTCCTGACCTGACGGCGTACCGCCTGCCGCCGACCTCGATGCTGTCCGGTGGCGCGGCGGCCAAGGCCCGCACCCAGGCCAACGACACGGTCATCGACGCGGTGCAGCAGGTCTTCGAGGAGTTCGAGGTCGACGCGTCCGTCACCGGGTTCACCCGCGGGCCGACCGTCACCCGTTACGAGGTCGAACTCGGCCCGCGGGTCAAGGTGGAGCGGGTCACCCAGCTCTCGCGCAACATCGCCTATGCCGTGCGCAGCTCCGACATCCGGATCCTGTCGCCGATCCCGGGCAAGAGCGCGGTAGGTATCGAGATCCCCAACGCTGACCGCGAGTGGGTGATGCTCGGCGACGTCCTGCGCTCGGGCACCGCGGATCGCGACCCGCACCCGATGCTGGCCGGGCTGGGCAAGGACATCGAAGGCGGCTTCGTCCTGGCCAACCTGACCAAGATGCCGCACATCCTGATCGCCGGGGCCACCGGCGCCGGCAAGTCCAGCTGCATCAATGCCCTGATCACCTCGGTGCTGAGCCGGGCGACGCCCCAGCAGGTGCGGATGGTGCTGATCGATCCCAAGCGGGTCGAGCTCTCGGCGTACCAAGGCGTCCCGCACCTCGTCACCCCGATCATCACCAACCCGAAGAAGGCGGCCGATGCGCTGGCCTGGGTGGTGCGCGAGATGGAGATGCGCTATGAGGACATGCAGGCCTCGGGGGTCAAGCACATCAACGAGTTCAACGCCCGGGTCGCCTCCGGCCGGATTACCGCGCCGCCCGGCAGCGAGCGGGTCTACCAGCCCTATCCGTTCCTGCTGGTGATCGTCGACGAGCTGGCCGACCTCATGATGATCGCGCCCCGCGACGTCGAGGACGCCGTCGTCCGCATCACCCAGCTGGCCCGCGCGGCCGGCATCCACCTGGTCCTCGCGACGCAGCGGCCGAGCGTCGACGTCGTCACCGGCCTGATCAAGGCCAACGTGCCGAGCCGCCTGGCCTTCTCGACCGCGAGCCTCGCGGACTCGAGGGTCATCCTCGACCAGCCCGGGGCCGAGAAGCTGATCGGCGCCGGCGACGCGCTGTTCCTCCCGATGGGCGCGAGCAAGCCACAGCGGATCCAGGGCGCCTACGTGCCCGAGGAGGAGGTCGACCGGGTCGTCGAGTTCTGCAAGAGGCAGGCCGAGCCCGACTACCGCGACGAGGTCGTCGCCCCGCCACCGACCGAGAAGAGGATCGACGGGGACATCGGGGAGGACATGGACCTGCTGTGCCAGGCGGCCGAGCTGGTGATCTCCACCCAGCTCGGCTCCACCTCGATGCTGCAGCGCAAGCTGCGGGTCGGCTTCGCCAAGGCCGGCCGGCTGATGGACCTGATGGAGAGCCGCGGCATCGTCGGGCCGTCGCAGGGCTCGAAGGCCCGCGACGTGCTCGTCAACCCGGACGAGGGCGACGAGACGATCGCAGGTATCCGCGGCGTCGCATGAGCACCGCCGACGCACTCGCTTCCGCGGAGGCGGCATGAGCGGGGACTCCGGCATCGGTGACCGGCTCAGCGCGGCGCGCAAGGCCAGCCGGCTCTCGACGGCCGAGGTGGCCAGGTCGACGAGGCTGCGCCCGGAGCTCATCGACGCGCTCGAACGGGACGATTTCGCGCGGTCCGGCGGCGAGGTCTTCGCGCGCGCGCACATCCGCGCGCTCGCCAAGGTCGTCGGCGAGAAGCCCGAAGAGATGATCGAGCTGTACGACGCCTACCTGCGCCGTACCCGGCCCCGGCACCGGTGGCAGCGGCCGGACCGCACCAGGGCCGGCCTGCTGCCCGATGCGCGGCAACGCCGCTACGCGCGCCGGTGGACCCGACAGCCCCGGATGATGTGGGCGCTCGCGGCGAGCGCCGTGCTCGTCCTCGTCATCGCTGCCTGGCTCGCGGCGCATTGGGCGTGACGGCCGGGTCGGCCTCGCGGGCCACGTAGACTCGTCCCGGTGAGTGCTCCCGGTTCGACCACCCGTCGTGTGGCCCTGCTGACGCTGGGCTGCGCCCGCAACGAGGTGGACAGCGAGGAGCTGGCCGGGCGGCTCGCGGCGCAGGGATACAACGTGGTCGACGCCGAATCGGCGGAGGCGGCCGACGCGCCGCCCGAGGCCGTGCTGGTGAACACCTGCGGTTTCGTCGAGTCGGCGAAGAAGGACTCGATCGACGCCCTGCTCGCGGCGTCCGACTCCGGGGCGAAGGTTCTCGCGGTCGGCTGCCTGGCCGAGCGGTACGGCGCACAGCTGGCTGAGACGCTGCCCGAAGCCGACGCGGTGCTGGGGTTCGACGATTACCCGCAGATCGCCGACCGCCTCGCCGATGTCCTGGCCGGCCGGCACATCGCCCCGCACACGCCGCGCGACCGGCGCTCCCTGCTGCCGATCTCGCCGGTGGATCGCGCCGCGAGCGCCGCGCCGGTGCCGGGCCACGCCGAGCGTCCCGCCGGCCTCGGGCCCGCGTCGGGGCCGCCCGTCGTACGCCGCCGGCTCGGCTCCGCGCCGGTGGCGCCGCTGAAACTGGCCAGCGGCTGCGACCGCCGCTGCACGTTCTGCGCGATCCCGCAGTTCCGCGGGGCGTTCCGGTCCCGCCGGCCGCATGAGCTGCTCGAGGAAGCGCGCTGGCTGGCCGCCGACGGCGTCCGCGAGCTCTACTGCGTCTCGGAGAACTCCACGTCCTACGGCAAGGACCTCGGCGACCTGCGACTGCTCGAATCGCTGCTGCCCGAGCTGGCCGCCGTCGACGGCATCGAGCGGGTGCGGCTGTCCTACCTGCAGCCGGCCGAGATGCGGCCGGGCCTGCTCCGCGCCATCGCGGCCACGCCGGGAGTCGCGCCCTACTTCGACCTGTCCTTCCAGCACGCCAGCGAGCCGGTGCTGCGCCGGATGCGCCGGTTCGGGAACCGCGAGCGCTTCGTCGACCTGGTCGAGCAGGTCCGTGCCGCCGCGCCCGAGGCCGGCATCCGCACCAACGTGATCGTCGGGTTCCCGGGTGAGACCGAGGCCGACGTCGTCGAGCTCGAGCGGTTCCTCTCGGCCGCGCGGCTCGACGTGGTCGGCGTCTTCGGCTACTCCGACGAGGACGGCACTGAAGCGGTCGGCCTCGACGGCAAGGTCGACTCCGACGAGATCAGCGCGCGGGTCGAGCGGATCGACTCGCTCGTCTCCGAGATCTCCGCGCAGCGGGCCGCGGATCGGATCGGTACGACGATCGAGATCCTCATCGAGGAGGTCGACGGCGACACCGCCGAGGGCCGCGCGGCCCACCAGGCGCCGGAGGTCGACGGCTCGACGACGCTGACGAGCGTCGCGGGCATCCGCGTCGGCGACCTCGTGCCGGCGGTCGTCGTCGACAGCATCGGGGTAGATCTCGTGGCCGACGCCCGCTCGCGGTCATGACCGTGTGGCGGCCGCGGTGCCGGACGTGAGCGGGCTCCCGCCGCGCGCGGCCGTCTCTGTCGAGCCCGGGCCCGCACAGAGCGCCGGGCTGGTCAACGTCGCCAACGGCCTGACCGTCGTGCGCATCCTGCTGGTCCCGGTCTTTGCGCTCTGCCTCGTCCACGACGGTGGCGACAGCAACGGCTGGCGGGTGCTGGCGTGGGGGATCTTCGCGATCGCCTCGCTCACCGATCGCATCGACGGCGACCTCGCCCGCCGGCGCGGACTCGTCACCGACTTCGGCAAGATGGCCGACCCGATCGCCGACAAGGCGCTGGTCGGCACCGCCTTGATCGGGCTCTCGATGCTCGACCTGCTGGCCTGGTGGGTCACGCTCGTCATCCTCGGCCGCGAGGTCGCGATCACGGCGCTGCGGTTGTGGGTGCTGCGCCATGGCGTGCTGCCGGCCAGTCGCGGTGGGAAGGTCAAGACGTTCTTCCAGGCCTGCGCGATCGGCCTCTACGTGCTGCCGCTGCCCGGCTGGCTGCACGACGTCGCCATCGCGTTCATGGCGCTGGCGCTGGCGTTGACGCTGGTGACCGGGGCGGACTATGTGTTCCGCGCGCTGTCCCTGCGGCGGATCTCCAAGCGGACCACCGAGCGCACGACCGAGCGGGCCACGGTCAAGGCCGAGACCCGGGCCGCTGCCGTCGGCCACCCGGTCACGGCGGCGCAGTGCCTGGCCATCCTGACGCGTACCGGCCGCACCGTCGCAGTGGCCGAGTCGCTCACCGGCGGCATGCTCGCTGCGGTCTTCACCTCGGTGCCGGGCGCGAGCAAGGCCTTCCGCGGCGGCCTGGTCGTCTACGCGAGCGACCTCAAGGCGAGCCTGGCCGGCGTACCGGCTGAGATGCTGGCCACCTACGGACCGGTGAGCGAGCCCGTCGCCGCCGCGCTCGCAGCGGGGGTGCGGGAGCGGCTGAGGGCCGACTTCGGCCTGGCCACGACCGGAGTCGCCGGGCCGGACAAACAGGACGGGATCGACGTCGGGACGGTCTACGTCGCCCTCGCCGCCGGCGGCCGGCCGACGGTCGAGAAGTTGCAACTGGACGGGACGCGGGCCCGCATCCGCGGTGACTCGATGACCGCGGCGGTCGAGTTGCTCGGCCGCCACCTCGTCACCTGAGTGGCCCGGATCTGGGGTGATGCAGGCGACGGAATCGTCGCGATCGCCACATCGTTGCCGGTTAAGCCAGGGGCGAACTCCCGTGCGGGAACGGGTCGATGCGACTCGGCCGGCGGGCGCCGGGGTACCGTGGAGACAAAGCAATCGCGATCTTGCGCAGCGAAAAGGGGTGTGGCACATGGTTCTGCTTCGTCGAGCGCTCGGTGACACGTTGCGCGGCGAGCGGCTCAGCCAACACCGCACGCTGCGCGAGGTCTCCTCTGCCGCCCGGGTCAGCCTGGGATATCTCTCCGAGATCGAGCGCGGGCAAAAGGAAGCGTCCTCCGAGCTGCTGTCCGCGATTTGTGACGCTCTCGAGGTCGGCGTCTCCGAGGTCCTTCGCGGCGCGAGCGACAACCTGCACCAGAGCGAGGTCGCCGAGCAGGTCGCCGCGGAGCGCGTGGTCCTCCCGGTGCGGACCGGCCTGGCCCGCAAGGTGGTCATCCCGCCGCCGGCCGAGGACCGGCACCGGGTGCCCGCAACGGTCTGACCCGCTCGCCCGTGAGCATCATCGGCCGGTTGCTCGGCCGGCGCCGCCGGATCACCCACCGCGAGCCGGAGCCGCCCAGACCCAGACTGGGAAGCCCGGCCGAGACGTGGCTGCGGCGGGCCGAGAAATCCGCTCGAGCCCTGCACGAGTTGCGCGATGCGCGCAAGTCCGACGGACCGATCGTGGACGTCTACACCGACGTCGCGAGCGGCGCCGACGCGCTGGTCGTCGACCTCCGGCGGGTCGCCGGAGAGGTGAGGACGGTCGAGCAGGCCATCGCCCGCATCCCGAGCCCGCAGCTGCAGCAACGCCGGCACTCCCTGGCCGCCACCGACGCCGGCGCCGCCGAACTCGCCGAGCTCGACGCGCAGCTGGCCACCGACAGCCGGCTGCGGGCCAGCCGCGACGAGTTGCTGTCCCGGATGCAAGCCGGCGCGGTGGCACTGGACGGCCTGCTGGCCCGAGCCGCAGAGCTCGACGTGACCGGCGGCTCCGCCACCCTGCCCGGAAAAGCCGAGCTCACCACGACGGCGGCCGAGCTCCGAGACCGGCTGGACGGCGTACGCATCGGAATGGCCGAGACCGAGGCCGCCACGCGCAAGGTGATGGGAGAGCCCGCGGTAGAGCCGTAGCTACCTGATCACCCCGAGCCGCTGGTGGAGTTAACTCCCTACCGCCAACTCCGGGATCCTCCGCGCGGCTCGCATTCGTATGCGCAGACCTGCGAACATGTGTACGGCGTACCGTGAGGGTTCGCTCGGTGACAGGAGGACGGACGACGATGGCCAACCCCTTCGTGAAGTCATACAAATACTTCATGTCCTGGTTCGGCGCCAAGGTCGATGAGAAGGCCGACCCTAAGGTGCAGATTCAGCAGGCCATCGAGGAGGCACAGCGCCAGCACAACGCGCTGTCCCAGCAGGCGGCCCAGGTGATCGGCAACCAGCGCCAGCTCGAGATGCAGCTCAGCAAGCGGCTCACCGAGGTCGAGAAGCTGCAGGCCAACACCCGTCAGGCGCTCGTGCTCGCCGACCGCTCCAACAGCGCGGGGGATACGGCGAAGGCACACGAGTACGAGGAAAGCGCGCAGCGCTTCGCCAACGAGCTCGTGACGGCCGAGAAGAGCATGGACGAGCTGAAGAGCATGCACGACCAGTCGGTCGGCGCGGCCGAGCAGGCCAAGCGCGCGGTCGAGCAGAACGCGGTGCAGCTCAAAGCGCAGGTCGCGCAGCGGACCCGCCTGCTGACGCAGCTCGATCAGGCCAAGATGCAGGAGCGGGTGTCGGCGTCGCTGGAGCAGATGTCCAACGTCGCGACGGGCGGCAACGTCCCGAACTTCGCCGAGGTCGAGGAGAAGATCCAGCGCCGCTACGCGACCGCGCTCGGCCGGGCCGAACTGGCCGGTACCTCGGTCGAGGGCCGCATGCTCGAGGTGGAGCGCTCCTCGATGGACTTCGCTGGAGCGGCCCGGCTGGACGAGATCCGCGCCAGCATTTCCGGTGAGCTGACCTCCTCGGCAGGGTCCGACGCACCGGCGGTCGAGTCGAGAGCCGGCGACAGCACGGCGCCGTCCGAGGACGCCGTACCCGACGCGCAGCCGGCCGGCGCCCAGCCCCAGACCCAGCAAGCCGACCCGAGCTGAGCGGGCGCGCGCATCCGGTGGCAGGTCAGCCCAGGACCAGCGTCCGCCTCGCCGCTTCCGCGGCGCGGCGCGCTCTGGATGGGGCCCAGTCGGTCAAGACCGCCGTGTCGTCCTACCGCGAGCCGCGCGCGAAGCTCGTCCGCGCCCGCAAGCGGGCCCGCCTGACGGTCACGGTCCGCGCCGTCGTCACCGTCATGCTGGCGATCGTCACCTGGCATCTCTTCAGCGCCGGCGACACCGTCGCCGGCGGGGCCTTCGCCGTCATCGCGGCGGCCTCGTTCTACGTCACGACCGGGTCGGCCGTGCGCTGGATCAAGCTCGAGCGCACCCCTCTACCCACGCCGCCGCCACCGCTGCCTCCCGCCACCTCGATCGCCCGCCCGTCGATCGACCGGCTCGCGCACCGGGAGATCGCGTTGGCCCGGCTGTTGCCGAGCCTCGGCGAGGGCGCCGGCGACACGGGCGTGAAGGCGGACCGAGCGGCCGGGGCGTTGCGCACGTACGCCGCCCGCCTCGCGGCCGTCGAGTCGGCGCGGGCCGCGACCAACGCCGAGGAACCCGAGCTCGACGAGGCGATCGAGACGCTCTCCGGGCGACTCGACGCCGGCGTCGTCGCCTACGAGCGGCTGGTCCGCGCGGCCGCCGAGGCCGCCGCGGCGGCCGGCGCGGGCAGCCCCGACCCGATGGCGATGCGGGCCCTGGAGGACGCCACCGACCGGGTGTCGGGACTCGCCAAGGGCCTGCGCGAGGTCGGCAAGATCCGCGGACAGTGACGTGCGCCGGTCTCGGCTGCGCGGCCTCGCGGGAGCGGTGCTGGCTGTGGCCGGGTGCGGGTGCACCAGCACGACGATCGGCGACGCCCGCGCCGTGGTCACATCATGGTCGGTCCCGTCGCCTGCCTCATCGTCCCCAGGGTCGGGGTTGCCGAGCGTGTCCACGGGATTCGGTCCGCCGGCGCACCCGGTGTCGTTCCGCAAGGTGACCGGGCCGGCCACGGGTACGCCGTGCGCAGGCGCCGCGGGTCGGGTGCCCGACATCGACCACCGGATGTGCTTCCGGCTCGCCCCGGCGCTGCTGACCCTGCATCACGACATCGCCGTGCGGCCGCAGCGCTCGGAGTACGGGCAGTGGGTCGTGACCCTGGGCTTGCAAGGGGTCGACATCTCAGCGGTCGCCGAGCTGACCACGAGCCACGTCGACGAGACGATCGCGGTCGTGAGCGACGACGTCGTCCTGGTCGCCCCCACCGTGCAGGGCCCGATCCGCGGCGCGGTACAGATCTCCGGCCAGCTGACGCAGCGTACGGCGTACCGGATAGCCCACCTGCTGCGGCCCTAGAGCCCCTCCAGCCGACGCCGGAGCAGGTCGCGTTCTGCTTCGGTCCTCGCCAGCTCGATCGCCGCCTGCAGATCGCGCCGGGCCGCGGCCAGATCGTTCGTACGACGGGCGAATTCGGCCCGGGTGGCGAAGAAGAGATGGTTGCGGGCCAGCGGCCCGGCCAGACCGTCGAGCAGCGACAGGCCCGCCGCCGGTCCGTCGCGCTCGGCGACCGCCACGGCCCGGTTGAGCCGCACGATTGGCGAGCCGGTACGCCGCTCCAGCTCGCCGTAGTAGCCGGCGATGGCGGCCCAGTCCGTGTCGGCTGCGGTGCGCGCGATCGAGTGCTCGGCGGCGATCAGGGCCTGCAGGCGGTATTCGCCGACCGGTTGCGGGCGCCCGCTGAGCAAGTCCAGCGCCTCGTCGATCTCGGCCCGGTGCCAGTCGCGCCGGTCCTGCTCGGCCAGCAGCACGATCCCGCCATCGGCATCGACCCGGGCATCCCGGCGCGCATGCTGCAGCAGCATCAGCGCCAGCAGGGCCCGGACCTCGGGCTCGTCCGGCATCAGCTCCACGATCACCCGGGCCAGCCGGATCGCCTCCTCGGCCAGCTCCCGCCGGACGGGCACGGCACCGGACGACGCGGCGTACCCCTCCGTGAAGATCAGATAGAGCACGGTGAGCACGCCGCCGAGCCGCTCGGGCAGGTCGGCGTCGGTCGGGACCCGGTAGGGGATGCCGGCCGCCGCGATCCGCTTCTTGGCACGGGTCAGCCGCGCCGCCATCGTCGATTCGGACACGAGCAGGCTCCGGGCGACCTCCGCAGTGGTGAGCCCGCCCACGCATCGCAGGGTCAGGGCGATCCGGGTCTCGGCCGCCAGTGCCGGGTGCGCGCAGGTGAAGATCAGCCGCAGCCGTTCGTCGCGGATCGTCGTCATCGACTCGGTGACCTCCTCCTCCGGGCTCCGAGCGAGGTCGTCGGTGATCAGCAGCGGCAGCTTGCGCGCCTGCGTCATCTCGCGGCGCAGCAGGTCGGTGGCCCGCCGTCGGGCGACGGTCAGCAGCCACGCCGGCGGGTTGTCCGGTACGCCGTCCCGGGACCAGGCAGTGACGGCGGCGGAGAAGGCGTCGGCCAGCGCGTCCTCGGCCACGTCGAGGCGGCGCAGCTGCCCGACGAGCAGCGCGAGCAGCCGCGCCCAGTGCACCCGGTGGGCGGCGGCTATCGCGTCGTTCGCCGCGGCGATCGTCGGCCTCAGCGGTCTTGGTCCGTCACGACCTTGCGGACCTCGATGTGGTCCGCCGGCAGCATGGGGATCTGCTTGGCGTATTCGGTCGCGGTGTCGATGTCGTCGGCCTCCACGAGATACCAGCCGCCGATGCCCTCAGCGGTCTCGGCGAAGGGGCCGTCGGTGACGGTGCGCTCGTCGCCGTCCGGCCGGACGGTCTTGACGGGGGAGTAGGCCAACTCGGCGCCACCGCGGAGCACGGAGCCGTGCTTCTCCCCGAAGGCCGCGTGGTCGGCGTACATCTGCTTCCTCTGCTCCGGCGAGAGCGCAGCGTACGGCTCGTTTCTTCCGACGATCAGGAGTGCGTACTGCATGATGGTGTCCCTTCGGGGCTCGAGGTGCGTTCTCAGAACGATGACGGACGGGGACGAGCCGGATCGACAGGGCCCGGGCCGCCCTGGCAGCGCGGGCACCAGAAGGCGACGCGCTCGGTGGGCGCCGGTCCGAGCCGGGCGGTGCGGATCGGGGTCTGGCATCGCCGGCACGGCCGGCCCGCGCGGCCGTAGACCCAGTGCATGTGGCCGCGGCGCATGTCGCCGGTGGTGGACTGCTCGGGGTGCTCGCGGTTGGCCCGCATCAGCCGGCGGGCGATCGCGACGACCTGCTGCGGATCGGCCACGTCGGCCACCGGTGTCCAGGGCGTGACGCCGGAGAGGAACGCTGTCTCGTTCTGGTAGAGGTTGCCGATACCCGCGACATTGCGTTGATCGAGCAAGGCCACGCCGATGCCGGTGTCCGGCGTCGCACTGATCCGGCCGGCCGCCGCGTCGAGGTCGAAATCCTCGGTCATGATGTCGGGTCCCAGATGCCCGACCAGGCTCGCCTCCTCGGCGGTCGGGACGACGGCGAGGTCGTGGACCCGGCGCCCGAGGACGTCGTACGCCGGCGTCGAGAGCACCGCGCGCACCTCGTGCCCCGGCATCGGCCAGCGGGCCGCCGCTGCGACGATCACCCACGAGCCGTCCATCCTCAGGTGCGCGTGCAAGGTCACGGCGTCGGCGAACCGGATCAGCAGGTGCTTGCCGGCCGCGGCGGCGCCGGTGACGGTCCGGCCGCGCAGGTCGCACGGGGCCAGCGACGGGACGCGGAGCTCGCCGCGGGTCAACCGCTGGCCGGCGAGTACGCCGTGCAGCCGCTTCGCGGTCAGCCAGACCGTGTCACCCTCGGGCATGCGGTCATTGTGCCCGGGACGGGCGTCTGGCCCTGCCGCACCGTCAGGGCGCGGGGCGTGCTCGCTCGCGTCCGAGAACGTGTCGCAGCGCCGCTGGCAAATCAGGATGCCGGAAATGATGTCCGGCGCGTTCGAGCACGCCGGGGCGGACCCGCTGGTCGGCCAGTGCGAGCTCCTCGGAGCCTTCGCGCCCGAGCAGGAGTCGCGGTCCGAGCGCGGGAACAGGCAACAGGGCGGGCCGGTGCAGGACGCGCGCCAGGATCTCGGTGTACTCGGTGTTGCGGACAGGGCCGGGCGCGACCGCGTTGATCGGTCCCGACATCGAGGGGTCAAACGCGGACCGGAGGTAGATGTCAGCCAGGTCGTCGATTCCGATCCACGACTGCCATTGCGCGCCCGAGCCGACCCTGCCGCCCAAACCGGCCGCGAAGAGCGGATACAGCAGCCGCAGGGTGCCGCCGCGCGGGGACTGCACGATGCCGGTACGGATTCGCACGCAACGGAGACCGGCATCGGCGGCCGGCTCGGACGCCAACTCCCAGTCGCTGACCACGTCAGCCAGGAATCCCTCACCGCGCTCGCTGCCTTCGGTCAGCTCCTCGTCGCCCCGGTCGGCACCGTAGTAACCGATGGCCGATGCACAGATGAAGGCCGTGGGACCGTCCTTGGCCGCCCCGGCGCAGGCGGCGAGCCGCCGGGTCGGCGCGATCCGCGTGCCGCGGATCGCGGCTTTGTGGTCGTCGGTGAACCGGCCGGCGATCGACGCTCCGGCCAGGTGGATAACCACGTCGACGCCGTCGAGGAGTCCGGCATCCGGATCGTCGGGATCCCACCGCCGTTCGTCCGCGGACCCAGGCCCCCCGCGGACGAGTCGGATCACACGATGGCCGGTCGTGGTGAGCAAGGCGGCAACCGCCGAGCCGATCAAGCCGCTGGCGCCGGTGATCGCGATCGTCAACGCCTCGTGCGGCCAGTGCAAGGCCCGCTGTCGGGCCGCGAGATCGTCGGCCAATTGATTGTGCCGGTAGGTGAACATCTCCCTGAGGGCGATCCCCGGGACGTGGGTCTCCACGGTGTCGGTGACGCGCGTCCGGTCCGACCCGAGCGAGGTGAACTCGTGCCGATGCTGCCAGCGCAACACGGTCGATGCGAACGGCGTCGCGAGGCGGTCGACGAACTGGTTGGGCCGCTCGTACCCGGCCGTGTCGTGCTCGGCGATCCATCGCAGTCCGCCCGGCAGCGACAGGACGGCCCGGCCGTCATAAAGCGTCGAAGCCTCCTCGACGATCCGCACGGGCTGCCACGGCGGCATCAGTCGCGCGATCGCCCCCGGCTGGGCGTGCCAATCGAAAACCTCGGTCACGGGCGCGTTGACCACGCTGGTCCACGTGAAAGTCATGCGAGAGCCGTCCCTTCGTCGTTGCTGTTGCCTCATCGCACCCGACGTCGTACGCGGTCTCGCCGTGGCCCATGCCCGGCCTGCCGGCAGTAATGGCCCACGGACACGGTACCTCCGACGCGGTCATCGCCCGTGACGAACTCACCGCGCGGTCGAGTTGCCCGCACGGGCGGACCTCGAGGGTCACGCAACCGGCTGGTCGGCGGCGGCCCGTCCGATCTCGGAACCCTCGGCCGGTTACGTTCGGCCGGTTACGGTCGGCCGGTTACGCTCGCCGCGGTGCCTGACCTTCCCGACCCCGCCGCCGGACGACCGCTCGTCCTCGGCGTCGACGGCGGGGGGACCGGCGCGCGCGCCCTCGTTGCCGCCAGGGACGGCCGCCGGGTGTCAACCGGGACCGCCGGCGGTGCCAACCCGGTGTCGCGTGGGATCGAGGCGGCGGTCCGCGAGATCGGCCGGTGCATCGCGGCCGCGCTGGCCGGCATCGACCCGGCCGAGGTCGGCGAGGTCGTGCTGGCGCTCGCCGGGGCGACCACCTACACGGTGGCCCGGGATCTCGGTCTCGGCGAGATGCTGCGGGCCGCCGGGCTGGCCGGCCCGTGGCGGCTGGTGTCGGACATCGAGGCGGCGTTCGCCGCGGGCACGCCGCGGCCCGCCGGCGCGGTGCTGATCGCGGGCACCGGGGCGGTCGGCGGCGCCATCGAGGACAATGCGCTGATCAGCCAGGTGGACGGGACGGGTTACCTGCTCGGTGATGACGGGTCCGGCTTCTGGTTCGGCCGCGAGGCGGTGCGGGCGGCGCTGGCGCACCTCGACCGGCGCGGCCCGGCCACGTCGCTGACCGCGCGGTGCCTGGCGGCGTACGGGCTCACCGGCCGTGAGCCAGCCGGTGCCAACGCCGTCAGCGTCGGCCGCCGGCTGGTGGAGCGGGTGTACGCCGCCGCGCCTATCGACCTGGCCGAGCGGGCGCCGCTGCTCCTCGAGGCGGCCGGGGCCGGCGACGCGGTCGCCCTCGCGATCGCGCGGCGCGGCGCGGATCTGCTGGTGGCCACCGCGACCGCCGCGGCCGATGCCGGGGTCCATCACCTCGCCGGGCTCCCGGCTCACCCTCCGGTCGAGTGGCCACCGTCCGCTGACGACACGCCGGCGGCAGCAGCCAAGAGTGACGAATCGACCGAAGGGACCGGGAGCAGGAGCGAGAGGGGAACGGGCGAACCGGGGCCGGTCGTGCTCGCCGGCGGGTTGCTGACCCGGGCCGGCCCGGTCCGCGACCGGGTTGTCGCCGGCATCCGGGCGGGACTCGGCGTCGACGCGCTCACGGCGTACGACGGCGCGGCGGGAGCCGCCTGGCTGGCGCTGGTCGATGCCGACCGCGCCGACGTCGTACACGCGCGCCTGGTGCGTTAGGGCAGGCGGAGCACGCCGTCCACCCGTTGCGGGACCCGGTCGGGATTGTCATCGCGCAACTCGCCCGGGAGCAGCTCGACCGGTGCGTCCTGCAGGCACACCGGCCGCAGGAACCGCCGCATCGCGGTGATCCCCACGGACGTATGGATCGACGTCGACGCCGGCCACGGGCCGCCGTGCTGCATCGCCCACGCCACGGCCACCCCGGTAGGGAAGCCGTCGAAGACGACCCGGCCCGAGACGGCGGTGACGACATCGAGCACGCGCTGCGGCAGATCCGTCTCACCCGGCCCGATGTGCAGCGACGCGGTGAGCGAGCCGGGCACGCGGCCGAGCGCGGACAGCAGGGCCGCCTCGTCGGTGTAGCGCACGACCAGCACGAGCGGGCCGAAGCATTCCTCCTGCAGCCGGCCGTGCAGCTCTCCCGCATCGACCTGCAGGACCCGCGGGCGAACCGCGTAGCCGAGCTCGGGCGGCGGCTGGTCACCGCGCGCGACCTCAGTGACGGCCGCCGCGCCGGCGAGGTCCTCGCTGCCGCGGACAAAGCCGTCGCGCACGCTCGCGGTCAGCAGGACCCCCGGCGCGGCGGCGCGGGTCGCTGCGGCCAACGCGTCGACGACGGCGTCGCCGTCGGCGCCGGCCGGGACGAAGGCGAGCCCCGGCTTGGTGCAGAACTGCCCGACGCCGAGGGTGTACGACGCGGCCAGGCCCGTGCCGATCTCACCGGCCCGCCTCGCGGCGGCCGCCGGTGTCACGACCAGCGGATTGATGCTGCCCAGCTCGGCGTAGAACGGGATCGGGTCGGGCCGGCCCGCGGCGAGGTCGGCCAGCGCCCGGCCGCCGCGCAGCGACCCGGTGAAGCCGACGGCCCTGATCGCGGGGTGCTGGACGACTGCGGCGCCGGCGGCCTCGCCGTGCACGATGCCGATCGTGCCGTCCGGCGCGCCGGCATTCGCCGCCGCTTCGCGGATCCGTTCGAAGCAGCGCTGCGCCGTCGCCGGGTGGCCGGGATGCGCCTTGACGACCACCGGACAGCCACTCGCGAGCGCGGCGGCCGTGTCACCGCCGGGCACCGAGAAGGCGAGCGGGAAGTTGCTCGAGCCGAACACCCCGACCGGCCCGACCGGCACCAGCCAGCGGCGCAGGTCCGGCCGCGGGCCCATCGCCGTGTCCGCGGCGTGCTCGATCGTCACCTCGAGGTAGGAGCCCTCCTCGAGGGCATCGGCGAAAAGCCGCAGCTGGTACGTCGTACGGGTCAGCTCACCGGGCAGCCGCGGCGAGCCGAGCGCGGTCTCGCGGTCGGCCAGCGCCACGATCGGCCCGGCATCGGCGGCGAGCGCGTCGGCCACCGCGCGCAGCAGCCGAGCGCGCCCGGCCCGGCCGAGTGCGGCGAGGGCCGGTGCCGCGGCGGCCGCGGCGCCGCAGATGGCGTCGACCTCGGCCGCCGAGCTCTCCGGCGCGACGTTCTCGACCGCCGTACCGGTCCGTGGGTCGATGCTGGCGACCATGGACATGTGCGCGACCTCCTGGCTGGCGTGCTCGCTCGATCGTCGGTCGGCGCCGGCTGTCATCGGATCTCCCTCGCCTGCTGCCGTTCGGTCAGGTAGCGCATGCCGCCGGGCCCGCGGACCACGGGGTTGGCCAGCCGGCCGATCCCGTCGATCTCGATCTCGACGACGTCACCGGCGGCCAGCGTGAACGGCAGGTCGGGCACGAGGCAGGTGCCCGTCGACAGGATCGCGCCGTCGGGAAACGCGTCGGCCCGGTAGAGGTAGCCGGCCAGGTCGTCCAGCTTGCGGTGCAGCAGCGCGGTGCTCGTCTCACCGCTCCACGCCGCCGCGCCGCCGCGGTGGATCGCCAGCCGGATCGCCAGCGCATAGGGATCGCCGAGGTCCGGTGCCGGCACGATCCACGGGCCCACGGCGCACGAGCCGAGGTAGATCTTGGCCTGGGGCAGGTAGAGCGGGTTCTCGCCCTCGATGCTGCGGGAGCTGACGTCGTCGCAGATCGTGTAGCCGACGATCTCGCCGCCGGAGTTGATGACCACGGCCAGCTCGGGCTCGGGTACGTCGACCTGCGAGTCGGCGCGGATCGCGATCGGCTCGCCGTCGCCCGCGACCCGCCACGCCGCCGCCTTGAAGAAGAGCTCCGGCCGGTCCGCGTCGTACACCTGCTCGTAGACCGTCGATGCCCGCTCGCTCTCCTCGACGCGGGCGTCCCGGGACCGCTCGTAGGTCACCCCGGCGGCCCACACCTCCGTCGCGCCGTCGACGGGCGGCAAGAGCCGTGCCTGCGGTACGACGTCCCCCGGTGCCGCGAGCCGCTCCCGGAGCCCGCGCCGGTCGAGGCGCAGCAGGGTGGCGACCGAGCCGGCCAGGTGGCGGACCGCGCCGTCGGCGCCCCGCAGGCCGGCCGCGGGACCGGCACCGGCGTCGTACCGGACGATCGCGGCGCGCGGGGTGGACGGCATGAATCGACCCTAATGTGTTGCGCGGGTTGCCAAGGGGGCAGGGTGAAGCGGCGTCCGTGACCGTCGCGGGCGACGCCTCGCCAACCGTGAGCTTCCGGCCGGCGCCGCACCGCGACCCGTCGCCGGCTGTAGCCGCCCCCGGCCAGGTTGGGCACGATCGTGGCCGGCGGGCTCGTGGTGTCCATCGGTGCAGCCTCTCCGATGCCTCCGGGTGCGGGGCGGCGGCTTGCCCGAACGTACGGTCGTCGGCCAGATTCGGGTCGTGACCTTTTCGCGCCGACCCTGACGCCGCCCGTCGGGTGTGCGGCGTATCTTGCCATGCAATGTGATTGCGTGGAGGTGACAGACATGGTCGACCTCGACCTGTTGCGACGCCTCGCCAGAGAAGCGATTGCCCACTCGCGGATGGGGCGCGCGGAACGGGTCGAGTACGTGTCTGGGATCGCCTATGGGCCGCCGCCAGGCTCGGCCGAGCGGCTCGAGGATTCCGCGGCGATGCCGACGAGTGTGACCATCCTGCAGATTCACGGCCACTTCACCCAAGAACTTCCGCGCCTTCTTCGCCGGCACGCTCCCGAAGGAGAAGTTTGGGAGCGAAATGCGATCTGTCTGTCCATCGATGAACAGACGGGCTGCGCCTTTCCTCGTCGCAACGGCTCGTTCCGCAGGACTTGAGCGCTCTTGGCGACGTGCTGCTGCTCGATCCGCGCAACCTCTGACCGCGGCGAGACGTCCGGGATGCGATTGCGCGCGGACGGTGAGGAGCAATTATCCCTCGGCCACGATCACGGCTCGGAGTCGATCGAGCTCGGCGTCGGTGTAGCGGTGGTGCGCTTCCGACATGTTGATTGGGCGGCCGGCGAAGGCGTCGTTCGGCACCCGCGGAAAGAGGTGCATGTTCAAGTGCGGCAGGGTGTTGCCGTGGATTTCGTAATTCATCTTTATCGGGCGGACCAGCCGGTGTAGCCGCTCGGCGACCAGCATGCACTCCCGCCAGAACGCGGCCTGCTCTGCGGGCGGGAGCTCGAACGGCTCGACCGCGTGGATCTTCGAGATCACGCAGACGTAGCCGAAAACCGCGACCTCGGGATCGGTGGTGATCCAGGTGTGCACGAGCTCGGCGATGATTCCGAACGGATGCCCGGACGCACACACAACGCAGCCCTCGGGCCGACATCGCCGACCCCAGCTGTCGCGGTCGGTCCAGGCCTTTCCGTGCAATTCTGCTGCCATCTCGTCCTGATTGGGCCAGCGATCAAGACTCACCCCGCCGTCTTCCCGAGTCCTCGGATTGAGCACCGCAGGGCCATCAGGTTGTCGTCGGTCGTCAGTGGTGGAAGCCACCGGCCTCCGCCTCGGTCATCGGGGTCGTCGCCGGGTGCCTGTCGAAATGGGCCACGGCGTCACGGTAGTCCCGCATGAGCAGCGTCGCCATGTCGGCGCTGAACCCCTGCTTGACCAGGATCCGCTGGACCACCAGGTCCTCGCGGTGGGGCGGCAGCGTGTACGCCGGGACCAGCCAGCCCCGCGTGCGCAGGCGATCGGCGAGGTCGAAGAGCGTGAACCCGTGCTCGACGCTCTCGGTCAGCTTCCACGAGACCGCCGGGATGCCGCGCTCCGGAGCGCCGTCGAAGATCAGCTCGAACGGGCCGAGCGCGGCGATCTCCCTGGCCAGCTGCTGCGCGGTGTCGTGGCAGGACAGGTGCACCTTGCGGTAGCCCTCATGACCGAGGCGCAGCAGGTTGTAATACTGCGCCACGACCTGCCCGCCGGGGCGGGAGAAATTCAACGCGAAGGTGGGCATGTCGCCGCCGAGGTAGTTGACGTCGAAGACCAGGTCGTCGGGCAGGTCAGCCGCGTCGCGCCACACCACCCAGCCCACACCCAGCGGCGCCAGGCCGAACTTGTGCCCGGACGCGTTGATCGACCTCACTCGCGGCAGCCGGAAATCCCACTCCAGCCCGGGAGCGGTGAAGGGTGCGAGGAAGCCGCCGCTGGCGGCATCGACGTGCATCGGTACGTCGGGCCCGCCGCCGGCGGCGTGGCGGTCGAGCGCTTCGCTCACCGCCTTGACCGGCTCGTAGTCGCCCGTGAACGTGACTCCGAGCGTTGGTACGACGCCGATGGTGTTCGCGTCCACCCGCGCCAGTGCGGTTTCCGGGCTCATGACGAGGCGGTCGCCCTCCATCGGTATCTCGCGATGCTCGACACCCCAGTAGCGGGTGAACTTGTGCCAGCACACCTGCACCGGGCCGGTCACCAGGTTGGGCCGGTCGGTCGGCGCGCCCGCGGCCCGGCGGCGCTCGCGCCACTGCCACAGCAGTGCCATCCCGCCGAGCATCGCCGCCTCGCTGGAACCGGTGGTCGACGTGCCGATCGTGTCGGCCGCGTCGGGCGAGTGCCACAGCCTGGCGATCATGTGCACGCAGCGCGACTCGATCTCGGCGGTCTGCGGGTACTCATCCTTGTCGACCATGTTCTTGTCGATGGACAGCTCCATCAGGCCGCGGGCCTCGGGCTCGTGCCACGTCTGGCAGAAGGTGGCCAGGTTCTGCCGGGAATTGCCGTCGAGCATCAGCTCGTCCGACACGACCTGAAAACGCATGCCGGGGCGCTTGCTCCCGCTCCGGCATCGCATATTTGGGCATCGCCACGGACAGATCCTTGGACGAGTAGACCTCGTCGAGCAGGTTGGCACGCACGGTGTCACGTCGGTGCAGCATCGGATGGTCCCCTTCGAGATCGATGGGCGATGGGCATGTCGACAGTGACACGGTCGCCGTCGATGCGGTATGCGTGGACCGTGCGGCCGCAGCCGCCGCCCGAGCGAGGAGGCTCCGATGCCCGACGTACCCGATCCGTACGACTTTCTGCCCGACGTGCCGTCCTTTACCGTGACCAGCCAGGACATCGCCGAGGGCGCGCGGCTGGCCGATCTGCACGCGTCCGCCTTCTTCGAGGTCGACGGCGGCGAGGACGTCTCGCCGCAGCTGTCCTGGAGCGGCTTCCCGCAGGAGACCAAGAGCTTCGCCGTCACCGTCTACGACCCGAACGCGCCCACGGGCAGCGGCTTCTGGCACTGGGCGGCGTACGACATCCCCGTCTCGACGACGTCGCTGCCGCGGGGCGCGGGCGCGAAGGACGGCGGGGCGATGCCGGCCGCGGCCGTGATGCTGAGCAACGATGCCGGTTATCGGGGGTACGTCGGCGCCGCGCCACCGGCGGGGCACGGCACCCACCACTACTACGTCGTCGTACACGCGCTCGACGTCGAGTCGCTCGGGCTGCCCGACGGTTCTACGCCGGGTTTCCTCGGCTTCAACATGTTCTTCCACACCCTCGCCCGCGGCCGCCTGGTCGCGGCCTATTCGATCGACTGATGCCCTTCACCCTCGTCGAGCGGGACGCCGTGCGCGACGAGCTGATCGCCGCGGCGCGGGCCGATGCGCGGGTCACCGCGGCGGCGGTCTTCGGCTCGGACGCGCGCGGCGAGACCGACGAGTGGTCTGACATCGACATGGGGCTGTGCCTCGCCGAGGACGCCGATCGCGCCGCGGTGCTCACGGATTGCACGACCCGGTTGTACGACGACAACGGAGCAATTGCGCACTATGACGTATGTGCGGCCGGCGCGGTTTATCGCGTCTTCCTGTTGCAGAGCACTCTGCAGGTAGACCTGTCCGTGTGGGACGCGGCGGCGTTCGGCGCGCTCGGTCCGTCGTTCCGGCTGGTCTTCGGGACCGCGCGCGAGCTGCCGCAGCCGGAGCCGCCCGGGCCGGAGGGTGTCATCGGCGGCGCCTGGCTCTACGCGCTGCATGTGCGGTCCAGCCTCGCCCGCGGGCGGGTCTGGCAGGCCGAGCACATGTTGTCGCGCCTGCGCGAGCAGATCATTTCGCTGGCCTGCACGCGGCACGGCCTGCCGAGCGGGCAGGGCCGTGGCGTCGATCGGCTGCCGGCCGAAGCTCACGCCCAGCTGCGGCCCATGATCGCCGGCTCGCTCGCACCCGACGCCCTTGGCACCGCCTTCGCGGCCGCGACGGAGGTGCTCCTGCAGGAGGCGTCGTACGTCGCCCCCGAGCTGGCCTCGCGCCTGCGGGAGCCGCTGCGCGAGCTGGCCGTACAGGTCGGCACGCCAGCGAGGGCCGGGCGCAACACGCCGCTCGCACCCGCACGGGACACGGAGCCTTGATGGGCAGGGACACGCCGCTCATCACAGTGCTGATGGCCACCTACAACGGAATGCCATTTCTGCCCGACCAGGTCACCTCGATCCTCGACCAGGGTGGCGTACGCGTCGAGTTGTTCGTCTCGGACGACCAGTCCGCGGACGGCACGTGGGAGTGGCTGCAGGGGAAGGCCCGAGATGACACACGCATCAGGTTGCTCCCTCGCGTGCATTCAAGCGGGGGTTATGCCGCAAACTTCTACCGCCTTGTGCGCGACGTCGATTTCTCGCGACGTGACCTCATCGCATTCTCCGACCAGGACGACATCTGGTCATCGGGAAAGCTCGCACATCAGGCAGCGCTGATACGCACGACATCCGCGGACGGCGTGTCGTCAAATGTCACTGCGACGAGCCAGGATGGCCGGCGATTCGTGATACGCAAGAGCTATCCCCGGCGCCGTTTCGACTACCTCTTCGAGTCGGCCGGACCGGGATCGACCTTCATATTTGCCCGTCGCGTCGCCGTCGCCGTGCAACGACTGCTGGCCGAGGCCGGCTCCGTCGCCGGTGAGGTCCAGTCACATGACTGGCTGGTCTACGCCGTCTGCCGTGCGCAGGGGTGGCGATGGCTGATCGATGAGTTCCCCTGGGTGGAATACCGGCAGCACGATTTCAACGCGCTCGGCGCCAATCATGGCATCCGTTCTGCGCTCCGCCGCCTCGACGATGTCCGGCGCGGTTGGCACCGCGCCGAGGCGCTAAAGGTGGCGTGCGTCGCGGCCGCGGTAGCGCCACAAGCCGCCCGGGCCGACCTCGAGCGTCTCGAAGAATTGCTCGCCGACCGCCGGTTCCGATCCAGGTGGCGACTTGTCCGTCATGTCATGCAGATGCGGCGCCGCCCGCGCGACCAATGGCTGCTCGGCGGCATGATCGCAAGTGGCCTCTGGTGACGCCCTACGGCCAATCAGTGCCGGTCCTGATGGTGCTGATTGTCTGGATATGTGCCGACGTCGCGTGTCGACGGAGCCGTCGGGGCAGTGCGTGCGGCCGGGAGCGAGTCGAGCACGCTTCCGGTCCGTGCTCATCGCGAGTCTGCGACCGGCTCCTGACGGGCACGTCGGTTGTTGCCGCCATTGGTGGGCCGGAGCGCAGTGCCAGCGAGACTACGGCGACAGTGACCAGGATCGCCGCCATGACAATGAAGGCGTTGCCATAGCTGTGCGCAAGGACCGACATGCTGTGACCGCCGTGTCCGGTGCCCGCGATGCTCATTTTCCGGGACGACTGCGGGAATGATTCCGCCACCTACGATCCCGACGAGAGCGCCGTTGCTTTGGCCGCGCAGCTGTCAACTCCTGCCGGAGCGAGCGGCCGCCGCGTCGTCCTCGGCGATCTGCGCCGTGCTCGTGCCATCACCACGGACAATGCCGAAGCGGGACGCATCGCTGGCGGATCTCGCAGGCCCGCCACTCGACGGCTTCGCGGAGCACGACAGCCATTGAGACATGGCGGCGGCGCGCTTCGGCGGCGAGCACCGCGAGGTCTTCCTCGTCGGCCGCGACCGTCGTGCGCCTAGTGCCATGCGTGTGATGCTCCCATCGTCATGAGCGAGTCCCCGCAGAGGCCCTGTGTGTAATGCGCTCGGGTCGCACGGTGTCAGCCTCGGCGCGGGAGCCGCCCGACTATTTCGTCGATGATGGTGGGATCCGATCGCGCGCGGCGGGTCTTCGTAATCGTGCGCGGCGGCCCGTCCGGGGGAGCTCCCACATCACTGCCCGGGTCGACGGAGTCGACGGCCTGGTACCACTTCCGCAACGGCTCGCCCAGCCTGACGTGGAGATCGAATCCGCGGCGACGTCGACTCAGGTCGGACTCCCGACGTTTGCGGAGAGTGGCCGCCGACGGAATCGAGATCAGCACCAAGTCGGCCAGTCCGAGCCGCTCAGCGACGAAAGCACGCCGCGTCGCCGCCGGCTCCATCTCGAAGCGCGCGGGCGGCCGGGCGCCAATCCGGGTCAGGCACCAGCTGTAGTGCAACTTGACGGGATCGCCGTCGCAGATTGCCGATCCTGTTCGTGCCTCCGGCGTGAGGGCAGCCTTCCGCCGGGCGGCATTGGCGTCGACCCAGAGGGCCGCCCGAGCGGCCTGGTCGGACTCATCGGGCTCGGAGCCGGTCGGTGCGCATTCCTCGACGAACTCGCGGGCGTTGTGCCGCCACCAAGTCGTCTTTCCGGCGGCGCTGGGGCCCTCCACGGCGGTGATCACTCCGGTGCTTCCTACCCGACGCTCGGGCTACCCGGAAATGCGCAGGCCGCTGGGGGTCGGGCGGAAGCCGGCGTCCTCGAGCGCGCGGGCGGCGGCGGAGTCGAGCACCCGCTCGCCGTCGACCTGCCGCACGGTGAGGCGGCGGAGCCCGCCGTACCGGACCGTGCGCGCCAGCGCGGCCGCCGCGTCCCGCAGCTCGTCCTGATCGGTGCTCCAGGACAGCAGCGAACGCCCGCCGCGCTCGACGTAGAGCGTGAGCCGGCCGTCGACGAGGACCACCAGCGCGCCCGCCTTGCGTCCTGGCCGATGTCCGGCCGAACCGGGCTCTCCGTCAGGGTCGCGTTCGGGCCAGGGAAGCGCTGCCCCGTACGGGTTTGCGGGGTCCGCGGCGGCCAGCACCACGGCACGGCGCTCCGGCGGCGCTGCGCCGGGCGTCGGCTCACCGGTGCCGTCCCCGGACGCGCCGGCGAAGGCGCGGAGCCGGTCGATCGCCCCGGCCCGGGCGAACTGGGCCGCGCCGAGCCCCGCCACGACGTAGCCGCGCCGGGCCCGACCGGTGTCCTCCAGGCCGCGCAGGACCCGGTAGGCCGCGGCGAAACCGCCCGCGACCCGCTCACCGCCGGTGACCGCGCCGCGGGTCAGCACGCCGTGCCGATCGAGCAGCGCCTCGGTCTGGGCATGCAGGCGGCGGGTCGGGTCGGGCTCGCGTGGCGGCACGGCCCACCAGCGCCCGGCGACGGTCGGTGGCCCAGACCGGCTCGGCATGCTTGGTCGGACCGCGCCGGTGAGGGACCGGCCCGGCCGTCGGAACCGGCCCTGGCCGGGGCCGGACCGGCGATGGGCGGCCCGGCCGCCGAGCAGGGTGCGCAGCGGGGCAAGCGTGTCGTTGCTCAGCCGGCCGGCCCAGACGAGATCCCAGATCACGGTGACCAGCGCGGCGTCGTCCGGCGGGTCGCGGTCGCTGCCGGAGTGGACGCGATCGGACAGCGCCCGGAAGAAGAGCGCGCCGTCGGTGCCGAGCGCGTCGAGCGTGCAGCGGTGCAGCGGTGTCAGCTCCAGCGCCGTCTCGGGCTCGGGCAGCAGCAGCTCCGCCGCATCCGCCGGGGCGAGCGAGATCCACCCGTCGGTGCCGGGCAGGGCGCCCGCACCGGTCCACACCACGTCGCCGGCGGCGGTCAGCTCGTCCAGCATCGACGGCGTGTAGTCGCGTACCCGTGCCGGCAGCACCAGTGTCTCCAGCGCCGAGGCGGGTACGACGGCGCCGGCCAGCTGCTCGAGCGCCCGGGCCAGGGCGTCGATACCGCGGCCGGCGTAGGGCCCCGCGCCCTGCCATGCCGGCAGGAACCGGGCGAGGGTTTCGGGCGGCACCGCCTCGACCTCGCCGCGGGCGCGGGCCAGCGAGCGGTTGCGCAGCCGGCGCAGGACCTGCGCGTCGCACCACTCCGTCCCGGTGCCGCCGGGCCGGAACTCACCGCGGACGACCCGCCCGGAGGAGGCGAGGGCGCGCAGCGCGGACTCGACGACGGCCGGCCCCAGGCCGAACCGCAGCGCGACATCGGCGGTGTGCACCGGCCCGTGGGTGCGGGCATAGCGCGACACGACGTCGCCGAGCGGTTCGCGCACCGGCTCGGTGAACGGCTGGGGCACCCCGAGGGGCAGCGCCGCACCAAGCGCGTCGCGCATGCGGGCGGCATCCTCGACGGCGATCCATCGCTCGGTGCCGGCGATCCGGACCCGGATGGCCCGGCGGGCGCGCTCGAGATCGGCGAGCCACTCCGGCTTGACGCCGCGGTCGGCGGCCTCGTCGGTGCTCAGATCGCCCACAACGCGCAGGAGGTCGGCGGCCGACTCGGTGTCGGTAACCCGCCGATCCGGATCGAGCCATTGCAGCTGGGCCTCGATCTCGGCCAACGCCTCGGGATCGAGCAGCTCCCGCAACTCGGCCGTGCCGAGCAGCTCGGCTAGCAGCGCCGGGTCGAGCGCGAGAGCCTGCGCCCGGCGCTCGGCCAGCGGCACATCGCCCTCGTAGACGAACATCCCGAGATAACCGAAGAGCAGGGACGCGGCGAATGGCGACGGTTGCGGTGTCTCGATCTCCACGAGCCGCACCCGGCGGCCGGCGATATCGCGCATCAGCCCGATCAGCCCGGGCAGGTCGAAGACGTCCTGCAGGCACTCGCGCATCGCCTCCAGGACGACGGGGAAGCTCGGATACTCGCGGGCGACCTGCAGCAGCTGCGCGGCACGCTGGCGCTGCTGCCACAGAGCGGAGCGCCGCTTCGGGTCGCGTTTGGGCAGCAGCAACGATCGGGCCGCGCATTCGCGGAACCGGGCCGCGAACAACGCCGAGCCGCCGACTTCGGCGGTCACCGCCTGCGCGATCTCGTCGGCGTCGAAGACCGCGATCTCGCCGCCCGGTGGCTCGGCCGCGGTATCCGGCAGCCGCAGCACGATCCCGTCGTCCGAGGGCATCGAGGACACCTCCACGCCGTACCGCTCCCGCAGCCGCGCGGCCATCGCGAGCGACCACGGCGCGTTGACCTGCGCGCCGAAGGGGGAGTGCACGATCAGCCGCCAGTCGCCCAGCTCGTCCCGCGAGCGCTCCACCAGCAGCGTGCGATCGTCCGGTACGTGTCCGGTCGCGGCCCGCTGCTGGGCGAGGTAGGCCGCGAGGTTGGCGGCCGCCCAGGCGTCGAGACCACCGGCGGCGAGGCGGCTCTCGGCGGCCGCCGCATCGAGCACGGACAGCTCGCGCAGGAAGGCGCCGACCGCGCGGCCCAGCTCGATCGGGCGGCCGATCGCGTCGCCCTTCCAGAACGGCATCCGCCCCGGCTGGCCCGGCGCCGGCGTGACCAGCACCCGGTCGTGCGTGATCTCCTGGATCCGCCAGGACGACGTACCGAGCAGGAAGACGTCACCGACGCGGGACTCGTAGACCATCTCCTCGTCCAGCTCGCCGACCCGGACCGGTGTGTCGGCGACGAGGAAGACCCCGAACAGGCCGCGGTCGGGGATCGTCCCCCCGCTGGTCACCGCGAGCCGCTGCGTGCCCGGCCGCCCGGTGATGACGCCCGTGTCGCGATTCCAGGTGATCCGCGGCCGCAGCTCGGCGAATTCGTCGGACGGGTAGCGCCCGGCCAGCATGTCGAGCACCGACTCCAACGCGCTGGCCGGCAGGTCCGCGAACGAGGCGGTACGCCGTACCAGCCCGGTCAGCTCGTCGACGGAGGTGTCGTCCATGGCGGCGATCGCCGCGATCTGCTGAGCCAGCACGTCGAGCGGGTTGCGCGGGTAGCGGATCGACTCGATCGCACCGGCCGTCATCCGCTCGGCCACCACGGTGCAGGAGACAAGGTCGCCGCGGAACTTCGGGAAGACGACGCCCTTGCTCGGCGCGCCGACGTGGTGACCGGCCCGCCCGACCCGCTGCAGCCCGGACGCCACCGACGGCGGGGCCTCCACCTGGACGACGAGGTCGACCGCTCCCATGTCGATGCCCAGCTCGAGGCTGCTGGTGGCGACGACCGCGGGCAGCCGGCCGGACTTCAGTGCCGCCTCCACCTCGGCCCGCTGCTCCTTGGAGACCGAGCCGTGGTGGGCGCGGGCCACGAGCGGCGGTGCGCCGGCCCCCGCACCCGACTCGGCCATGATCTCCGCGGGCTGGCGCGCACCGACCGCGAGCGGGAGGGCCACGCCGGTCTGCCGCTCGTAGGCCAGCTCGTTCAGCCGCGACGTCAGCCGCTCGGCCAGCCGCCGGGAGTTGGCGAAGACGATCGTCGAGGTGTGGGTCTCGATGAGATCGAGGATCCGCTCCTCGACGGCCGGCCAGATCGAGCGTCTCGGCTCGGCTCCCGCCGCGTTGGTCGGGGGCTCGCCGGTCGGTTGACCGAGCTCGGACATGTCCTCGACCGGTACGACGACCCGCAGCTCGACCGTCTTGCTGGCCGGCGGGTCGACGATCGTGACCGGTCGATGCCCCGCGAGGAACCGGGCCACCTCGTCCTTGGGCCGGACCGTGGCGGACAGCCCGATCCGCTGCGCCGGGCGAGGCAGCAGGGCATCGAGCCGTTCCAGCGAGACGGCGAGATGGGCGCCGCGCTTGGTCGCGCAGACCGCGTGCACCTCGTCGACGATCACCGTCTCGACTCCACGCAGGGCCTCGCGGGCGGCGCTGGTCAGCAGCAGGAACAGCGACTCCGGTGTGGTGATCAGGATGTCGGCCGGATGGCGTAGGAACGCGCGCCGCTGCTCCGCCGGCGTGTCGCCCGAGCGCATGGCGACCGTGATGTCGGGCTCGGGCAGACCGAGCCGGGCGGCGGCGTGCCGGATGCCGGTCAGCGGCGAGCGCAGGTTGCGCTCGACGTCCACGGCGAGCGCCTTGAGCGGGCTGACGTAGAGGACGCGGCAGCGCTTGCTCGCGTCCGCCGGCGGGTCCTTTGTGGACAGCGTGTCGATCTCGGCCAGGAACGCGGCCAGCGTCTTGCCGGAGCCGGTCGGCGCCACGACGAGGGTGTTGTCGCCGTTGCGGATCGCCTTCCAGGCCCCGTCCTGCGCGGGCGTGGGCGCTGGGAAGCTCGCGGCGAACCAGGCCCTGGTCGCCGGCGAGAAGGCCTCGAGTGGATCCACCCGTCCATCCTGCACCGCTGCCCCGACACGGACCTCCGCCTGCCTGGCCGGCGACCCTCCGGCGACCGGTGCGGCGGACGTCGGCGGAGCGTGATGGTGGGCGGTACCGGTACGGCGCTTGCCGCACCGGCGGTGCTGGGCGGTGAGGTGGGACTGGGGTGGGGGAGATGCTGCGCCGGTTCCGGTACGGCGCTTCCCCCACCGGCGGTGCAGGGCATGGGTGGTGGGGACTGGGGTGGGGGAGATCCTGTGCCGGTTCCGGTACGGCGCTTCCCCCGCCGGCCGCGCGAGGATCGGGCGCATCGTGATCGACTGCTTCGGCCCCGCGCGCTCGCCGGCTTCTTGGTCGAGCTCCTCGACATGGATCGCCGGGAGCTGGACACGCCAGAACGAGTGGGCATCTCGCGCGAGGGCGCCGCGCTTTCGCCGCTGAACCTTTGCGCACGCTCAGTTTCCGCGCCGCGCTGGCCCGACCCGGCGTACCCGCCGCAGATCCATCTGGACCTCTACGTCGACGATGCACGGGGAGCGCAGGCGCTCGCCCTGCGGCTCGGAACGATTCGGCTGCCTGACCTGGGCGGGAGCTGCCCGGTGTACGCCGACCCGGCCGGCCACCCGCTCTGCCTGTGCTCCGAGGGGCGGTAGCCGCGCTCCCGCTCCGGCGCCCGATCCGTCGCTCTCCCGCTCGGCGATCGACGCGGCTGGCAGTGACGGTGTGGCCGTGCGGACAGCTGGGCCCGTGCCCTGGATAGAGTCGGTAGGTGCGGCTGACGGAGTTCTGGCGACTCGTGCATGAGGAGTTCGGCGAGATGCGGGGCGATTCGCTCGCCCGGGACCAGGTCTTCAGCTCGTTGCAGGGCCGATCCGCGCGCGAGGCGCTGGAGGCCGGGACGGAGCCCAAGGTGGTCTGGCTGGCGATCTGCGACGCGTACGACGTACCGGTCAAGCGCCGCTGACCCCCGCTCGGCTCGTCGCTCGACACGCCGTACCACGACCGAATGCCCATGGTCGAACACGTGTTCGTTACGGTGGACGAGTACCAGGGATATCCACAGCTTCGGCGCGCTGTGCCGGCGATGTCGGTGCCCCGGTTTACGTTCTTCCCAAGACCGAGAGCCATCCGCAGCCGGTTACTCCGGAGCGACGAGAGGTGATACCGATGCCAGGTTTCGATCGCGACAAGGCGCTCGACGTTGCACTCGCTCAGATCGAGAAGCAGTACGGCCGCGGTTCGGTTATGCGTCTCGGAGACGAGCCGCGGGCACCGATCGGGGTCATCCCGACCGGGTCGATCGCGCTGGACGCGGCGCTCGGGATCGGCGGGCTGCCCCGCGGTCGGGTCGTGGAGGTCTACGGCCCTGAGTCGTCCGGCAAGACCACGGTCGCGCTGCACGCCGTGGCCAGTGCCCAGGCGGCCGGCGGGATCGCGGCTTTCATCGACGCGGAGCACGCACTCGATCCGGAGTATGCGAAGGCGCTCGGCGTCGACACCGACGCGTTGCTGGTCTCGCAGCCCGACACCGGCGAGCAGGCCCTCGAGATCGCCGACATGCTGGTGCGCTCGGGCGCGCTCGACATCGTCGTGATCGACTCCGTCGCAGCATTGGTGCCGCGGGCAGAGATCGAGGGCGAGATGGGTGACTCGCACGTCGGCCTGCAGGCCCGGCTGATGAGCCAGGCCCTACGCAAGATGACCGGCGCGCTCAACAATTCCAACACCACGATGATCTTCATCAACCAGTTGCGGGAAAAAATCGGCGTCATGTTCGGTTCTCCTGAGACGACGACGGGTGGGCGGGCGCTGAAGTTCTACTCGTCGGTGCGGCTGGATGTCCGGCGGATCGAGACGCTCAAGGACGGCTCCGACGCGGTCGCCAACCGCACCCGGGTCAAGGTCGTGAAGAACAAATGCCTCGCGGCGGGGACGATGATCTTCGATCCGATTTCCGGCGTGACGCATCGCGTCGAGGACATCGTCGACGGGCGGCTGCCCGTGCACGTTGTGGCTGCCGCAAAGGACGGGACGCTGCACCCGCGGCCTGTGATTTCCTGGTTCGACCAGGGTGAGCAGGAGGTGGTGGGCCTGCGGCTGACCGGCGGTGCGACGATTCGGGTGACACCCGACCACAAGGTGCTCACCGATCGGGGTTGGCGACTCGCGGGAGAGATCGGTGCCGGTGATCTGGTCGCGCAGCCTCGCCGGTACGCCGGATTCGGCCAGCACGAGCCGATCGCTCCGTCCCATGCCCGCTTGCTCGGCTACCTCGTCGGTGACGGTTATGTCGATGGCAAGACGCCGATCCAGCTCATCAATACCTCGTCGGCCCTGCATGCTGACGCCGCGGCGATCGCGGAGAGCTTGGGCTGCGACGCACACGCGAGGGACGACGGGATTACGGTCTCGCTCTCACATCGGCCGAGCGAACAGAATCAGCTCCTTGACCTGTGCCGTAAGGCCGGCATCTACGGCAAGCTGGCCTGGCAGAAGTCGCTGCCGGCCTACCTATTCGACCCGGAGGTGTCGGCTCGCGTCGTCGCCAATGTGCTTTTCGGGTTGCTCGAGACCGGCGGCCGGGTCAGCCGAGAGCAAACCGGTGCGATCAGGGTCGGCCACACATCGACTTCAGAGCAGCTTGCCCGGCAGATGCATTGGCTGCTACTTCGCTTCGGGATCGGCAGCTCAGTACGACGATACGACTCCGCAAGCCGCCGCCCGAGCATCATCAAGGGCCGCCGCGTTCAGGGTCGCCATCCGGTTTGGGAGGTCCGGGTCGCTGGAAGCGACAACGTCGAGGCGCTCGCAGCGATCATGCCGGTCGATTTCGGCCCGCGCACCACGGCGTTGCGCGAGGCGCTCGCCACTGACTCGCGGCATCGCCGACGCGGATCGCAGCGGGTCTATCTTTCGACGCAGTGCTTCGAGGCGGTGCTCTCGCATCTGCAGATGCGTGGCGTGACGGCTCGCGAGGCGGCGGACATGATTGGTGAGATCAGCGGAGAGCCGCGGGGCGGGCTCCGTCAGGTCCTCGGCGGTCCGAGGTTGCGGCGTGATCGATTGGCGCCGCTTGCGGACGCGCTCGATGACGCGTTCCTGCGCGAAATCCTCGGTGAGGAACTCGTTTACAGCCGTGTTCGAGAAGTCCTTCCGCTACAGCGTTGCCGCACCTTCGACGTCGAGGTTGATGAGCTTCACACGCTGGTTGCCGACGACATAGTCGTGCACAACTGCGCGCCCCCGTTCAAACAAGCGGAGTTCGACATCGTTTATGGACAGGGTATTAGCCGCGAGGGCTCTCTGCTCGACGTCGGTGTGGAGCAGTCCATCGTCCGCAAGTCCGGCGCTTGGTATACCTACGAGGGCGACCAGCTCGGTCAGGGCAAGGAAAACTCGCGCAGCTTCCTCCGCGACAACCCCGATCTCGCCGACGAGATCGAGAAGAAGATCAAGGAGAAGATGGGCATCATCCCGCGGGTGGATGCCGAGGCCGAGCCGGCGCCGGCACCCGTCGACTTCTAGCGGTCGACGGTCCCAGATGTCGCCGGCACCGGGCCCGCGTCGCGAGGCTCACCCGCTACCGCGGCGAGGGCCCGGCGCCGGCGATCCGTCCGACAACACGGCGCCCGGACATCCGGAGGATCCGCTGGGCGATCCGGAGTCGGTCGCGCGCACGGCGTGCCTGAAGCTGCTCCAGCAGGCGCCACGGACCCGATCACAGCTCGCGACCAAACTCTCCGATCGCGGCGTGCCGGCCGAGGTGGCCCAGCGCGTTCTCGACCGGTTCACCGAGGTCGGACTGATCGACGACGCGTCCTTCGCGCGGGCGTGGGTGGATTCGCGACAACGCACCCGGGGCCTGGCATCCCGCGCGCTTGCCGGGGAGCTGCGTCGCAGGGGGGTGGACCGCGAGACGGTCGAGCAGGCATTGGCGCAGGTCAATCCCGACCGCGAGGAGGACACCGCGCGTGATCTCGTGCGCCGCAAGCTGCGTGCGACCGCCCGGCTCGACGACAAGGCACGCGCCCGGCGGCTGCTCGGCCTGCTGGCGCGCAAGGGCTACTCGGCCGACCTGGCCGGCCGGGTCGTCCGGTCCGAGCTGGCCGACGACGAGTCGGCGCTGGCCGAGGAGTAACACCCCGGGCCGGCGGGACACCCGTGCATCTCCTGCCGGTCACCTGCGATTCGGCCCGGCTTGACCAGGGGTTCAGGGCATACCTTAGCCTCGGTAAGTTCCAGCGCATATCCGCACGGCGCCGAGCATCCGGCGCGGTGGCTGACATACACCGACCGCTACCGGGCGGTCAGGGCGCCGTCCAGGCGGGGTTCGGCGTGATGGTGACCCCGTCGGGTCGTGCCGGCCGTGCGCCACGCCAGGCCGGGTTGCGCTGGATCGCGGTATTCGGCTCGCCACAACCGAGGAGGTGCTCATGTCGACATTCCTCGGGGTGGTCGTGATCGTGTTGCTGGTCGGGGTGCTCGCGGCCCTGATCGTCCTGTTGCGCGGACGAGCGATCCCACCAGCCGGCCGATCACCCGGACGGCAGCCCACCGAGCTGCCGCTGGCGTCCTCGGCCGCCGCCGGGGGCCCGCCGGTCCCGCCCACCGACCCGCTCGGCGAGGACCACGATGGCGCCGGGGGCGACGTTTCCGGATCGCTCGAGGAGCAGCGGCCACGGACGCTGGCCGAGCTGGAGCGGCTCCGGCGCTCGGTCATCGACGATCTCGCCGCCCAGGGTGCGCAGGCGGAGCGAGCGGCCATGTCGGTCACCGCGGAGGCCGACAACCTCGCCGGCATCACCCGGCGGGCCGCCGAAGCGGAGGCAGCGGCCACCCGACGCGCCGCGGCGAAGGAGCGCGAGGACGCCCGCACCGCCCTGGCCGCGGAAGCCGAGCGCACCCGCCGGCAGGCCGAGTCGGAAGCCTCGGCGATCCTGCTCGAAGGGCGCCGGCAGGCCGCCCGCGAGATCGCCTCGCTGACCGAGAACGCCCGCTCGGTGTCTGCCGACGCCGAGCGCCGTGACCGCCGGGCCGCCGAGCGGGAGGAGCGGGCCGAGGAGCTGCTGCACGGGCTGAGCGCGCGCGAGGAGTCGATCGCCGAGTCCGAGCGCGACGTCGCCGGCCGCGAGGACGATCTCGCCGCCCGGACCTACGAGCACGAGCAGGCGCTCGAGCGGGTCGCGGGCCTGACCGCGGCCGACGCCAAGGCGGAGCTGATCGCCGAGCTGGAGGACGAGGTACGCCGTGAGGGTGCCATCGTCGTACGCGATGCGGAGGCCGAGGCCCAGGCGACCGCGCAGGCGCGGGCCCGCAACATCGTGGCCGACGCGATCCAGCGGGTCGCCAGCGACCAGACCGCGGAGACCGTGGTCAGCGTCATGCACCTGCCCGGCGACGAGCTCAAGGGCCGCATCATCGGCCGCGAGGGCCGCAACATCAGGGCGTTCGAGTCGGTCACCGGCGTCAACCTCATCATCGACGACACCCCCGAGGCGGTGCTGCTGTCCTGCTTCGATCCGGTACGCCGCGAAGTCGGCCGGTTGACGCTGGAGAAGCTGCTCGAGGATGGCCGGATCCACCCGCAGCGGATCGAGGAACTCTACGAGCAAAGCGTCGAGGAGATCGATGCGATCTGCCGGCGTGCCGGACACGACGCAGTCCTCGAGGTCGGCATCGGTGACCTGCAGCCGGCCATGGTCGAAACCCTCGGCCGGTTGAAGTACCGCACGTCGTACGGGCAGAACGTGCTCGCGCACCTGGTCGAGTGCGCGCACATCGCCGGCGTCATGGCGGCCGAGCTCGGCATCGATCCCAAGCTCCTCAAGCGCGGCGCCTTCCTGCACGACATCGGCAAGGCGTTCACGCACGAGGTGCAGGGCAGTCACGCCATCATCGGCGCGGCATTCGCCCGCAAGCACGGCGAGCACGAGGACGTCGTACACGCCATCGAGGCCCACCACAACGAGGTCACCCCCCAGACCATGGAGGCGGTGCTGACCCAGGCCTGCGACGCCTGCTCAGGCGGGCGTCCCGGTGCGCGGCGAGAGAGCCTGGAGGCCTACGTCAAGCGGCTCGAGCGGATCGAGGAGATCGCGTCGCTGCGGCCCGGTGTCGACCGCGTCTTCGCGATGCAGGCCGGCCGGGAGGTGCGGGTCATGGTCTCGCCGGACCGGGTCGACGACGTCGAGGCGTCCCTGCTGGCCCGGGACGTGGCGAAACAGATCGAGACCGAGCTCACCTATCCCGGCCAGATCCGTGTCACCGTTGTGCGGGAGTCGAGGGCGACCGAGATCGCGCACTGAACGGGGCAACGGCGCGGCCCACGCCGCGGGAAAGCTGAGGATCGATGGCCGTCACCGACGACGCGATCGTGGCGATCAAGGCGATGATCGTGTCGGGTGAGCTGCACCCGGGGGACCGGTTGCCCAACGAGGTCGACCTCGCCACGCGGATCGGGGTGTCCCGCAACTCGCTGCGCGAGGCGGTGCGGGCACTCACGCTGCTGCGGATCCTCGACCCACGCCAGGGCGTGGGCACCTACGTCACCAGCCTCGAGCCCGGGGTGCTGCTGGAAACGCTGTCGTTCGTGGTCGACCTGCACCGCGGCGACCGCGCTCCGCAGCTGCTGGAGATCCGCCGCATTCTCGAGCCGGCCGCCACCGCGATGGCCGCGCGGGCGATCGACCGCGACCGGCTCGCCGGGCTGCATCAAACGATGCTGCGGGTCGAGGCCGCCGCGCAGATCGAGGAGCTCGTCGCGGCGGACTCGGCCTTTCATCATGAGATCGCCGAGGCCGCCGGCAACCCGGCGATGGTCGCGATCCTCGACAACCTCGTCAGCGCCATTGCCCGGGCGCGGATCTGGCGGGGGATCACCGAGTCCGGAGCGACCGCACGCACCCTGACCGAGCACCGGGCCATCTACGACGCGCTCGCCGCCGGGCACTACGCGATCGCACACGCCGCCGCGGCGGCCCATGTCGGCGGCGTCGAGCTCTGGCTGCGCCAGGCGGCGGCGACGCAGTGATGACGCCGAGCGGTGATTGCCTCGTCGTGCTCGGGACGAAGGTGCTCCGCGACGGCCGGCCGAGCCGTCGGCTGCGGGAGCGACTTGACCTGGCGCTTCGGCTGCACGGCACCGCCGCGATCGCACCGATCATCGTGACCGGGGCGGCGGTGACGAGGGAGGTGCCCGAGGGTGAGTCGGGCCGGCGCTACCTGATGAGCGCCGGCGTGCCAGACGACGACATCATTGCCGAGACCCGAGCTCGCACGACGCCGGACAACGCCCTTTACACCGCCGAGATCGCGCAGCGGCTCGGGCTGAGCCACCCCATCATCGTCACGTCGCGGTCCCACCGACGAAGGTCGGAGGAGATTTTCCGGCACTACTTCGACACCGTCGCGATGGCGACGCCGAAGCTCACCCCGGTCTCGCTTCTGCGCGACATCCCCGCCCACCTGTTCGAATGGCGGCTGCGGGCCCGCCGCCGACGCGGACCTGACCCCCGGCTGGAGCGCCGTCCCGCGAGCTAGCCCGGCCGTTGATCCTGTCCGTCGCGGACCGTCCGGAACCCGAGGTTGCCGGTCGAGCTGTCCGGCGTGTTGGAGCTGCGGGCCGCGACGCGGTAGCGGTTGCAGTAGGAGTCGTGGCAGAGGTAGGACCCGCCACGCATGACCCGCGCGTCCCCGCCCGCCGGCCCGACGGGGTTGTCCGCGGGCCCGGCGTGCTCGACGCCCCACCAGTCGCTGCACCATTCCCAGACGTTGCCGACCACGTTGAAGAGCCCGAAGGCGTTCGGGCGGTAGGCCTTCACCGGCGCCGTACCGACGTAGCCGTCGTCGGCCGTGTTGCGAGTCGGGAACGTGCCCTGCCAGATGTTGCAGCGGTGCACGCCCCGCGGGGTCAGCTCGTCGCCCCACGGGTAGCGGGCCTGATCGAGGCCGCCACGGGCGGCGTGCTCCCACTCCGCCTCGGTGGGCAGCCGGGTGCCCGACCAGGCGCAGTACGCCGTCGCGTCGGCCCACGACACGTGCACCACGGGGTGGTTGGCCCGCCGCGCGAGGGACGAGCCCGCGCCTTCGGGCGCCCGCCAGGTCGCGTCACGGACGGCGAGCCACCACGGCGTACCGGCGACGGTGCCGGGGTAGACGCTGGCGCGGGCCTGGTCGACGAACGCGTGAAAGACGAAGGACCAGCCGAAGCGTTCCGCGTCGGGCAGGTAGCCGCTCGCGCGGACGAACGTCCCGAACTGCGCGTTGGTCACCGCCGTCGGGTCGATCGAGAACGGCCGCACGGTCACGTCGCGCACCGGACCTTCGCCGTCGGCCGCAAAGCCCTCGGCGTCCTCGGTGCCCATCCGGAACGTCCCGCCCGGCAGGGCGATCATCGACCGCTTGGGCGCCGCCGCGCCGGCGGCGATTCTGGAGTCGTGGCCGGCCGGTACGTCGTCGCGCGCCGGCCGTCCGGGCGCGCAGCAGGACGCCATCTATGCCGGAGCGGGCCGCAGCCGCAGGGTGTCCATGCCGCCGTCGACGCCGAGCGCGGTGCCGGTCGTCGACGCGGCCAGCGGGCTGGCCAGGTAGCAGATCGCGGTGGCCACCTCCTCGGCGCTGACCAGCCGGCCCATCGGCTGGCGGGCGTTGAGGGCGGCCCGCTCGGTCTCGGGATCGTCGGCCGCGGCGAGGAGGCGCCCCACCCACGGCGTGTCCGCGGTGCCGGGGTTGACGCAGTTCACCCGGATGCCCTCACGGACGTGGTCGGCGGCCATCGCGAGGGTCAACGCGTGGACCGCGCCCTTGGAGGCCGAGTAGAGCGCGCGCTGTGGCAGCCCGGCGGTCGCGGCGATCGAGCAGGTGTTGACGACGGCGGCGTGATCGGACTCCCGCAGGGCCGGCAGGCAGGCGCGCGCGACCCGCACCATGCCGAGCACGTTGACGTCGAAGACGTGCCGCCATTCCTCGTCGTCGTTGTCGGCTATGGTGCCGGCCGCGCCGATGCCGGCGTTGTTGATCAGGATGTCGAGCCCGCCGAGCCCGCCGATCGCCGCCTCGACGGCGCGGCATACCGAGCCGTCGTCGGTGACGTCGGCCCGGAGCCGGACGGCCGCGCCGGCCGCTCCGGACGGGTCGACATCGAGCACGGCCACGCTCGCACCGCGGGCGGTGAGCTGTTCGGCCGTGGCGAGCCCGATGCCGGATCCACCGCCCGTCACCAGCGCCCGGAGGCCGTCGAAGTCACCTGGCGTCACAGCCGTCCTTCCGATCGCCACTGGGGTCCGTCGGGAAAACCGTACGCCGCAACCGATTCGGTCTTCATCTGGGCCGAGAAGCCGGGCGCCGACGGGCGGCGGGCGAGCAGGATGATCGCCGAAGATCCTCCGAGGTCATCGGTGACGTCGTCGACGGTCATCCCCACGACGTGATCGCGCAGCGCCTCGATCGCCGCCACCACGAGCGACGTCAGTGCCACGACGGATCGTGAAGCAGAGTCCGTAGCCGGCTAACGGCGCGCCCGGTCACGGGCAACCCTCCGGGTAAGTCCTCCGAGCACCTGAGGTTAGCGATGATCCAGGCACCGATAGGGTGGGGCCACGCGGTGGCGGGCCCGATTCCGGTGAGAGGACCCATGGGAGGAACCGAGTGAAACTGATGCGGATCGGCGCACGCGGTGCCGAGGTGCCCTGCGTGCGAGCGGACAACGGAACGATCCTGGACCTGCGCTCGGTCACCTCCGACATCGACGCCGCGTTCTTCCGGCGCGGCGGCGTGACGGAGGCCAGGGCGGCGCTCGACGCCAGCTGGTTGCGGCCCTACGAAGGCTCGGTGGACCGCATCGGCGCGCCGGTCGCCCGGCCCGGCAACGTGCTGTGCATCGGTCTGAACTACCGCGACCACGCCCGGGAGACGGGCGCCGAGATCCCGGCCGAGCCGGTGATCTTCTCCAAGCACACCGGCACCGTCATCGGTCCGTACGACGAGGTGCTTATCCCGCGGGAGAGCGTCAAGACCGACTGGGAGGTCGAGCTGGGCGTCGTCATCGGCGCCGAGGCTCGCTACCTCGCCTCGCCCAGCGAAGCCGCCTCCGTCATCGCCGGCTATGCGATCAGCAACGACGTGTCCGAGCGTGCCTTCCAGAACGAGCGCGGCGGGCAGTGGATCAAGGGCAAGTCCGCCGAGACCTTCAACCCGTTGGGGCCGTGGCTGGTCACGGCGGACGAGGTGCCCGATCCGCAGGCGCTCAGGCTGAGCCTCTCGGTCAACGGCGAGAGCCGCCAGGACGGCACGACCTTCGACATGATCTTCGGCGTGCACCACGTGGTCTGGTACCTCAGCCAGTTCATGGTGCTCGAGCCGGGCGACCTCATCAACACCGGAACTCCCGCCGGCGTCGCCCTCGGGATGCCCGAGCAGCCCTACCTGAAGTCGGGCGACGTGATTGAGCTCGAGGTCGAGGGGCTGGGCCGGCAGCGCCAGCAGGTCGGCCGGGCCTGACGTGGCGGGAACGGACGGCGGCCGGGCGTCGGCGCGGCGCCGGCTCGGCGGCACCGGGGTCGAGGTCAGCGCCCTGTCCGTCGGTACGGCGCCGCTGGGCAACCTGTTCCGAGCGGTATCCGACGCCGACGCCGCGGCCACCGTCGAGGCCGCCCTCGGCGCCGGCCTGCGCTATTTCGACACCGCGCCGCTATACGGCCACGGCCTGGCCGAGCGGCGGGTCGGTACGGCGTTGCGCGGCCGCCGTGACGTCGTCCTCTCCACCAAGGTTGGCCGGCTGCTGCGGCCGGCCGAGGGCGTCGACGGCGGGGTTTTCGACATCGTCCCGGACGCCGTGCCGGTCTTCGACTTCTCCGGCGACGGCGTCCGCCGGTCGCTGGAGGAGAGCCTGCAGCGGCTCGGTCTGGACCACGTCGACGTCGTCTACCTCCACGATCCCGACGATCACGTCCGGCAGGCGCTGGACGAGGCCTACCCGGCGCTGCACGAGCTCCGTGCCGCCGGGGTCGTCAAGGCGATCGGTGTCGGCATGAACGGCCCGGCCGTACCGACCCGGTTCGTGCGCGAGACCGAGCTCGACGCGCTGATCCTGGCCGGCCGCTACACGCTGCTCGACCGCACCGGCGCGCGCGAGCTGATCGCCGCCTGCCGGGAGCGCGGCACCTCGATCATCGCGGCCGCCGTGCTCAATTCCGGCATCCTGGTCGACCCGCGGCCGGGTGCCACCTTCGACTACGAGGAGGCGCCACCGGCCCTGCTCGAGCGGGCGCAGCGGATCGAGCGGATCTGCCGTGCGTACGGCGTACCGCTGCGCGCGGCGGCGCTGCAGTTCGCGCTCGGTGAGCCCGTCGTCGCCAGCGTCCTGACCGGCATGCGCTCGCCGGCCGAGGTTGCCGACAACGTCGCGATGATGGACCTGCCGATCCCAACTCAGCTCTGGAAAGATCTCATCGCGGACGGCTTGATCGACGACTGGGTGAGCGTTTCGTCCGAGTCCGTAGCCAGCTCATGATCGACGGGCACCACCATTTGTGGGACCTGACCCGACGCCGTCATGCCTGGCTCGACGCGACGGGCCTGGCGCCGATCCGGCGCAGCTTCACCGCCGCCGATCTGGCGGCGGCCACGGCCGGACATGACGTCGAGGCGACCGTGCTGGTCCAGGCCCTGGACGAGACGGCCGAGAGTGCCGACATCCTGGCCATCGCCGAGCGCACAGACCAAATCGCCGGCGTGGTGGGCTGGATCGACCTGCGCGCGGATCGGCCGCCGGCCCGGCTCGACGCGCTGCGGGCGCTCACGGGTGGCGGCAAGCTGGTCGGCATCCGGCACGGGGTGCAGGACGAGCCGGACCCGCACTACCTCGACGATCCGGCCGTACGGCGCGGGGTCGCTGCCGTTGGTGCCGCCGGCCTGGTCTACGACCTGCTGACGAGGCCCGACCAGCTCGCGGCCGCCACCCGCTTGGTGCGGGCCCTGCCCGACGTTCGTTTCGTCCTCGACCACCTCTCCAAGCCGCCCATCGCGGCCGGCGCGATCGAGCCGTGGCGGAGCGACATCCGCGCTCTCGCCGCGCTGCCCAACGTCAGCTGCAAGCTGTCCGGCCTGGCCACCGAGGCCGACCCCACCTGGTCGGTGGCTGACCTCGCGCCGTACGCCGACGTCGTGCTCGAGGACTTCGGTGCGGACCGGGTGTTCTTCGGCTCCGACTGGCCGGTCTGCCTCCTCGCCGGGGACTACGCCAAGGTTCTCGACGCCGCCGTGGCGCTGACGGCGGGCCTGTCCGCGGCCGAGCGTGCCGCGGTCTTCGGGGAGACGGCGCGCCACGTCTACGCCCTGAGCTGACTCCTCTTGCGGCCCTGGGGGCGTACGACGTGCCGCCGACTTCAACGCCGCCGCACATCCCGCACGGCAGAGCCGGTCACGGCGCTCACCCGCCCAGGCGACGGACCCGCGCCGCGGCGATTGAAGCAGCCGACGCGTGCTCTAGAGCAAGCAGAACGTAAGCCCTCCGGGAGCGGTGAGCACCGTGATCTCATCACGGTGCGGCCAGTCCACTCGCTGGGCGCCAAGTGACAACACGCGTTCGATCTCGCGGTCGCGTTCCTCCGCGTCGGCCGTGACTAGGTCCACGTGCGTCTGGTCCTCTGTGTTGAGCTGAATCGCCAGGCCTTCACCGGTCTTGGGGCAGAACATCGCCGAGTTGTGATCGCGATCCACGAGCTGGTAGCAAGATTCAAGTGTTCGCTCCCAGAACTCGGCCGCCTTGTCGATGTCAGATACGTGAATCACCACTTCCCCGATCCCCACCATTGCTACTCCCTAAGCTGCGGTCCAATGTCGCAGATGGTCCTGCGGACATACCTGCCGGCTGCGGCCGTATTCGCCGTACCAGACCGTCGCCTTCGCGCGGCCGGCGGTCTCGTGCAAGCATGCCCGCATGGCCGATCACTGCGGCGCCCGACGTCGCATTACGTCACCCCAGGCCGGTCTCCGGCGTCGCCGACCCGCGGTCGCAGCAGCGTGAGCCGGACGATCGACGTACCTCCTGAGCGACTCGGCCGCTGGATCGAGGGCTTCGCCGAGCGCCACGGGGGAATCGCCGAACGCAGACCCGGCGAGACCGGCCTCACCATGGTTGGCCAGGACGGTGCGCTCGCCGTCGTCGAGCCGCCGTTCCCCCCGATTCGCGGCGATCTGGTCGAGCACGCGCTGCGTGCGCGCGCGGTCGGCGCGATCCTGCTGCGGCTCGGCGGGTACGCCGTCGGCGAGTTCGTCGGCACCCAGCTTGTCGCGTCCAAGTGCGGATCGCGGCTCGTGCACGGCCGCAACAAGGCCGGCGGTCAGTCGCAGCGGCGTTTCGCCCGGCGGCGCGAGAAGCAGGCCCGCGAGGCCGTCGAGGCCGCGGTCAACACGGTCCAGCGGGTGCTGACCCCGGTGGCGGCGCGCCTCGACGCGGTCGTGACGGGTGGAGACCGCGCGGCGTTGCGACAGCTCTGGCAGGACCCGCGGCTCACTCACCTACACGAGCTGACGGTTACGAGGGTCTACGAGGTACCGGAGCCGCGATGGTCGGTGTTGACGGCCTTTCCGAGCCTCTACCGACGGGTCGACATCACTCTTGACCCATAATGCGACCGTCCGGCCCTGACGTCATCGGTCTGTAACACCGAATCGCGCCGCCCGGGTGGATGATCCGCATATGGCCTCTGGCGGCGGCACCCCGGTCGGACGCCGCATCGTGATCGGCATGGTGGCCGTCGGCGCCGCCGGTGTCGCCTTCGGCGACCGGCTTAGTGCCATCGAGCAGAGTCTGCTCGCGCCGATCCAGTCCCGCGACCCAACCGGCCTGAGCGCCCTGCTGCCCGACGATGGCGGATTCCGGTTCTACTCGGTCACCGGCAGTACCCCCACCCGCACCGCCGAGACCTATCGGCTCACCGTCGGCGGTCTGGTCGACCGTTCCGGCACGCTGATGATGAGCGACCTCGCGTCGATGCCGCAGACCTCGCTCACGCGAGACTTCCAATGCGTGACCGGCTGGCGGGTGCCCGACGTGCACTGGTCGGGCGTGGCGCTGCCCGACCTGCTCGACCGGGTGGGAGTGCGCCACGGGGCGACGGCGGTGCGCTTCACGTCGTTCGACGGGACCTACACCGAGAGCCTCACCTTGGCCCAGGCCCGGCGCAGCGACGTGCTGGTCGCGACGTCCATGCTTGGCGGTCCGGTCTCGCGCGAGCACGGCGGACCGGTGCGGCTGTACGTCGCACCCATGTATGGCTACAAGAGCTGCAAGTGGCTCGGAGGTATTGAGCTGACGGCCCGGGTTGAGCCCGGTTACTGGGAGCACTACGGGTATTCCGTCGACGCCTGGGTCGGGCACTCCAACGGGCGTGACGACACGCCCACCGGCTGACCGCGATGGCCGCCCACCGCGCGTCGTACGGCATCCGCCGATCCGACGAGGCCCGCTCGGTCGGCGGTCTCGTCCGCTTCACCCTCGCCGAGCGGTGGGTCCACCGCAGCCTCGCCGCCCTGATGGCCGTCATGATCGCCACGGCCGCGACCCTCTACTTCGGCCAGCTCTCGCTGCTGGTCGGTCGCCGCCAACTGGTGGCCGAAATTCACATCTATGCAGGCATGGCGCTGCCCCTGCCGATCCTGCTCGGTCTCGTGTCCCGGGCCTTTCGGGACGATCTGCGACGACTCAACCGCTTCCTGCCGGTGGATCAGGTGTGGCTGCGCAGCAAGAATCGCCGGTCGGCCAGGCTACCGGTCGCCAAGTTCAACGCCGGGCAGAAACTCTATGCCGCGTTTCTCGCCGGAGCGATCCTCGTCATGCTGGGCACCGGCCTGGTGATGCGCTATGCGAACGGCTGGCCGGTGAGCTTACGCACCGGCGCCACCTTCGTGCACGACTGGCTGAGCTACGCGCTGACCTTCGTGATCGCCGGGCACCTGTATTTCGCATTGCGCGATCCGATCGCCCGCCGTGGCATGCGGACCGGTTTGGTGCCCGATTCGTGGGCGCGGGTCGAGCACGGTAAATGGGCCGAGGAGATGACCGAGGAGAAACGCAAGCAGTCGCGGCCCGCGGACACCGAAGTCGACTTAAATACTGAGTCGACTTAAATCCAGTCGCGGTCCAAGCACCGACGGGCGATCTTGCGCACAGCGGGCGTGAGTGGGCCGTCTCTGGTGAGGAACTCGACCAGCGCGAAGACGTCCAGCAGCCGCGCTCGGGCCTCCCAACCTTCGCTGAGGCGACCGCCAGTGTCACGGAAACCGGTCACGAAACCCTCGATGTAGCCGGGAGGAAGCCGGTCGCTGTGCCG
>JBBSHJ010000006.1:0-56242 GCA_038253135.1 Mycobacteriales bacterium
CACCCAAGTCCACGCCGGGATCACCGACACCGGCGGTCTTCCAATCGATCACCACGGTGCAGTTGCTCCCTTCCCAGAGCATGTTTCCCCACCACAGGTCACCGTGCAGGAAGACCGACTCATGGTCGGGTACGCGCATCGTCCGGATGCGCTCGTCGGCGAGATGAAGCAACGGCGTCAGCCGGGCACCGGACATCGTCTCGTGTGCACCCTCTACCGAGCTGCCGCTAAAGCGACAGAACGCGTCCACCACCTCATCACGTTCCCGACCCGAGCACAGCTGGTACAGGGTGGCCCACCGTCGCTCCGCCGCGCAGTCATCGACCTGCGTGTGACGAATCCGGAGTGGTAGCTCGGGTGGCGACGGATCGAGCGGAATGGCATGGATCTTGGCGATCGCTGCACCGGCGCGCTGGAGGTGCTTATCGGTGATCCTCGGTAGCGGAGCACTGCTCCCCGGCAACGCGGTTTCCAGCAACGCGGCGACACCGGCGCGCCGTCCGTCCAGGTCGCTGGCGACCAGCCGCGGGGCGGACAGGCCATGATCCTCGGCGATCTGAAGGGCCGCGGCCGCGGTCGCGATCATCCCGGCGCCAATCCAGTTGGGCACGGGGATGCGCAGGACAAGCGCGCGACTCTTGCCATCGCGATCATCGATACGAAGGCGCCATGGTCCGCGCGCGTTCAGCGGCTCAACCGCACAGATCGTGCCCTCCGTCACCCGCTCTACCCAGCACAGCACCTCCTCGCCGAGACCATCCGCCACTTCCTTCGTCTCCAGGTTTTCATCCTGCATGCGCTGACGCTTTCGCGGCCACGGGCGGACGTCAACGGCTACGGGCGAAATGCCGACAGCTCACGGGCGACTCGCCGAGATCAGTCCTGGAAATTCACCGGACGCTCGCCACTACGGCTCCATCGAAGAATCATCATCATGTTGAGTCCGGCGATGTTCCCGTCACGAATGCCCGATTTTGATTTGTGCCGCCACCAGGGCCCGCAGCGATCGGGAGGCGACGATGCCACCCAACCCGCGACAAGGCAGGGGTGACGTCAGCAGATCCGGGAGTGGACGATCGCCCGCGACGCGCTGGCACGTGGCGCCATCCGGCCCAAACGAAGGTCAGGGCTCGCGCACCGGACCGGTGCCCATCGCTAGTCTTGCGACTCATGGCCGACCATGCAGCAGGCACCGCCGTCGACACGCAGTACGAGGACCTGCTGCGGCACGTCCTCGCGCACGGTGCCACGAAGTCCGACCGCACCGGCATCGGCACCCGCAGCGTCTTCGGTCACCAGATGCGCTTCGACCTCGCCGCCGGTTTTCCCCTCATCACGACCAAGCGGGTGCACTTCAAGTCGGTGGCCTACGAGCTGCTGTGGTTTCTGCGCGGCGAGTCCAATGTGGCGTGGCTGCGCGAGCACGGCGTGACGATCTGGGACGAGTGGGCCGACGCCGCCGGAGAGCTCGGCCCGGTCTACGGCGTGCAGTGGCGGTCGTGGCCGACGCCTGACGGGCGGCAGGTGGACCAGATCGCGGGCCTCCTCGACACGCTGCGCACCAATCCCGACTCGCGCCGGATGATCGTGTCGGCGTGGAACGTCGCCGAGCTCGACACGATGGCGCTGCCGCCCTGCCACGCGCTCTTCCAGTTCTACGTCGCCGACGGCCGGCTCTCGTGCCAGCTCTATCAGCGCAGCGCCGACCTTTTCCTCGGCGTGCCCTTCAATATCGCCAGCTACGCCCTGCTGACCCACCTGGTGGCGGCCCAGGCCGGCCTCGACGTCGGCGACTTCATCTGGACCGGCGGCGACTGCCACCTCTACGACAACCACCTCGAGCAGGTGCGCGAGCAGCTGCGCCGCGAGCCTTACCCCTTCCCCCGGCTGCGCATCGCTCCGGCGCCGTCGCTCTTCGACTACACCTTCGAGCACCTGACGATCGAGGGCTACCGCCATCACCCCAGGATCAGCGCCCCGGTCGCGGTCTGAGCCGACAACCTTCCGGACACGCTCGGTCGGTGCCGCCCCGCCGACGGCGTAGGTTCGCAATCGTTGCCGAGGATTGGGGAGCCAGGATGACCGGTGGGGCCACGCTCGATGAGCAGACGGTGCTGGACGGCGTACCGACGGGTCTCTTCATCGGCGGGGAGTTTCGTGAGGCGGGTACGACATTCGCCGTCGACGATCCCGCCACCGGCGAGGTCTTGGCGCACGTCGCCGACGGCACGGCCGCCGACGCCGAAGCGGCGCTGAGCGCTGCGGCCGATGCGGCGGCCGGCTGGGCGGCGACGCCGCCTCGTGAGCGATCGGAGATCCTGTCCCGTGCCTACGAGACGCTCAAGGCACGCGCCGACGACCTCGGACTTCTCATCACCCTGGAGATGGGCAAGCCGCTGGCCGAGGCGAAGGGTGAGGTCACCTACGCCGCCGAGTTCTTCCGGTGGTTCGCCGAAGAGGCGGTCCGGATCCGCGGCAGCTACGGGCTCGCCCCGGGCGGCGACGTGCGGGTGCTGACCACCAAGGCGCCGGTCGGGCCGTGCCTGCTCGTGACGCCGTGGAACTTCCCGCTGGCGATGGGCACCCGCAAGGTCGGCGCGGCGCTCGCGGCCGGCTGCACGGTCGTCCTCAAGCCCGCCGAGCAGACGCCGCTCGCCAGCCTGGTGCTCGCCACGGTGCTGGCCGAAGCCGGGGTGCCCAACGGCGTCGTCAACGTGCTCCCCACCTCAGACCCCGGCGCCGTCGTCACGCCCCTGATGGCCGACCGCCGGCTGCGCAAGGTCTCCTTCACCGGATCGACCGAGATCGGCAGGCTGCTGATGCGGCAGGCGTCCGACAACCTGCTGCGGGTGTCGATGGAGCTCGGCGGCAACGCGGCCTTCCTCGTTTTCGACGACGCCGACCTCGACGCCGCGGTCGATGCGGCGATGGTCGCCAAGCTTCGCAACATCGGCGAGTCGTGCGTGGCCGCCAACCGCTTCCTCGTGCACGAATCCGTGGCCGGCGACTTCGCCTCGGCGCTCGCGGAACGCTTCGGCGCGCTCAAGGTCGGGCGGGGCACCGAGGAGGGCGTGACCGTCGGTCCGCTGATCGATCCCCCGGCCAAGCAGAAGGTCAGCGGCCTCGTCGGCGAGGCCATCGGTGCCGGGGCACGGGCGCTCGTCGGTGGCGACGGCATCGACGGTCCGGGGCACTTCTACGCCCCGACGGTGCTCGACGGCGTACCGGCCGGTGCGCGCATCGGCGTGGAGGAGATCTTCGGCCCGGTCGCTGCGATCACCACCTTCCGCGACGAGGACACCGCGATCAGCACCGCCAACGCCACCGAATACGGACTCGTCGGCTACGTCTTCACGCAGAACCTGGACCGGGCGCTGCGGGTGGCCGAGCGGCTCGAGACCGGCATGGTGGGGGTCAACAAGGGCCTGATCAGCAACCCGGCCGCGCCCTTCGGCGGCGTGAAGCACTCCGGCTTCGGTCGGGAGGGCGGCGCGGAAGGCATCGAGGAATACCTCAGCCTGCGCTACTTCGGCCTGCCGGTGTGAGAGCTCGCGGGACGCGGTCCTGCCGAGGCTGCGCCAGCGATTGACATCAAGCGTGGTTGACGTTGTTGGCTGGAACCGTCCGTCCGGGGCTGGCCGGGCAGCCACTGGACGTCGGTGAAAGACTCATCGACGAAGCGACGAACCCGCACAGCAGATTCTGGAGGACATCGCATGGCCGACTACGCACTGCCCGATCTGCCGTACGACTACGCGGCCCTCGAGCCGCACATCTCCGGCAAGATCATGGAGCTGCACCATGACAAGCACCACAAGACCTATGTCGACGGTGCGAACACCGCATTGGAGAAGCTGGCCGACGCGCGCGACAAGGACACCATCGGCGCGACCGTCAACCTCTTCGAGAAGAACCTTGCCTTCAACCTGGCCGGGCATGTCAACCACTCGGTCTTCTGGCCCAACATGTCACCCGATGGCGGGGATCGTCCGGACGGGGAGCTCGGCGCGGCGATCGACGAGTTCTTCGGCGGCTTCGACGCCTTCAACGCGCATTTCACCGCGGCGGCGACGGGGATCCAGGGGTCGGGTTGGTCGATCCTGGCGTGGGACTCGGTCGGGCAGAAGTTGCTCGTGGTCCAGCTGTATGACCATCAGGGAAATCTGTCGGTGGGGCTGACCCCGCTGCTGTTGCTGGACATGTGGGAGCACGCGTTCTACCTGCAGTATCAGAACGTGAAGGCCGACTACGTCACGGCGTGGTGGAACGTCGTGAACTGGGCCGATGTCGCCAAGCGGTTCGACGCGGCCAAGAAGCAGACCGCGGGACTGATCATTCCCGCGTAGTTCGATCAAGCCGATCACCGTTCCTTCGACCCCGTCCACGATGTGGGCGGGGTCGCGGCTTGCGGGCTCGAGACCGGCGCCGTCGACCGCATCGCCAGCGCAACGGATATCACACCCATCCGAGTGTCCGCGACTTTGTGCAGGCGTTCACAAGCGGCTAACGTGGCCACGAGGAACAAGCTGTTATCACAGCCCGGCGGGACCCCGAATCTCGGGGTTTGCCGATCGTGCATGGCACCGGTGCGGGCTGCCGTCAGGAGAAGATGTGGCGCAGCGGACCAGCGGCTCGTCGCCGCGACCGGGTGAGGCCCGTCCGGTAGCCAGGATCAACGGCGCAGCGGCGCACGAGCTCGATCCGCTGCGCGCGATCCCCGAAGCGACGATTGCCCGGCTGGCCGTCTACCTGCGCGTGCTCTCCGCGATCACCGAGGGCGACACCACCGTCGTCTCTTCGGACGAGCTGGCGCTCGCGGCCGGTGTCAATTCCGCCAAGCTGCGCAAGGATCTGTCCTATCTCGGCTCTTACGGCACCCGCGGCGTGGGATACGAGGTGGGCACGCTGATCGGCCAGCTCTCCGGGGCGCTGGGCTTGCTGCAGGATCGATCCGTGGCGATCGTCGGCCTCGGAAATCTCGGTCAGGCGCTGTCCGGTTACGCCGGATTCGCCAGCCGGGGGTTTCGCATCGCGGCACTCTTCGACGCGGACCCGGCCCGCATCGGTACGACGATTCGCGGGCTCACGGTGCGCGACGTCGCCGAGCTCGGACATTACGTCGCGGTCGAGGGAATCTCGATCGGGCTGATCGCCGTTCCGGTGACGGCGGCACAAGAGGTATGCGACGCGCTGGTCGCGGCCGACGTGACGAGCATTCTCAACTTCGCACCGACGGTGCTGTCCGCGCCCGAAGGGGTTGACATCCGCAAGGTGGACCTCGCGATCGAACTGCAGATCCTCTCCTACCACGAGCACCGCAAGTCGGCTCGGCCGCCGAGCGCTCTCGTGCGGGGCCGGGCGCAGGCTCAGTTGGGGGACCGATGAGCCTTGTGCGTCGACTGACGAGGGAGCGAGCATCCGGGCGCGCCGGGTGCCGCGCTTCGCGGGTGCGGCGCGCAGCGACCGAGCAGGTCGCGCCATGAGTCTGCTGATCGTCGGCGTGTCGTACCGGACGGCGCCGGTCGAGGTCCTGGAACGGCTCAGCATTCCCGCAGCCGAGATCGCGCCCGTGCTGCGCCGCACGATCGGCTCGGAATGGATCGACGAAGCGATGGTCGTCTCGACCTGCAACCGGGTGGAGGTCTACGCCGAGGCGAGCAGGTTCCACTCCGGCCTGGCCGAGATCACGTCGATGCTGGCCGAGCGGGCCGGCATTACGCTGGCCGAGCTCGGCGAATACCTCTACGTGCACTACGAGGATGCCGTGGTCGCGCACGCCTTCCGTGTCGCCGCCGGACTCGACTCGCTCGTCCCGGGTGAGGCCCAGATCCTCGGTCAGGTACGCCAGGCCTACACGGCGGCGGTGGCTGCCGGCACAGCGGGACGCGTCATCCATGAGCTGGCGCAGAAGGCGTTGCAGGCGGCGAAGCGGGCACGGGCCACGACCGGTCTGGACCGGGCCGGGGCATCGGTCGTCGGCGTTGCACTCGACCGGGCCGGCGAGACGATCGACCTCGCGTCGGCGCACGCGGTCGTCGTCGGCGCCGGGTCCATGGGGGCGCTGGCGGCCACCTCACTGCGGCGAGCCGGCGTCGACCGGCTCACACTGGTCAATCGCACCGAAGCGCGGGCCCGCCGCCGGGCGCATGAGCTGGCCGCCGAGGTGGCGTCGTACGACGATATCGAGGGCGTGATCGCCGACGCCGACCTCGTCGTGGCCTGCACGGCCGCCAGCCGGTACGTGCTGCGCGCCGATCAGATCGCTCGCGCCGTCAGCGGCAGGGTCGACCGGCCGCTGCTCGTCCTCGATCTTGCGATGCCACGGAACGTCGATCCCGAGAGCCGTTACCTGCCGGGTGTTGCCTGCATCGACCTCGACGCCCTCGCCGACCACGGCGGATCGAGCACCGCCACGCTCGAGACCGCGCGGACCCTCGTCGACTCCGACGTGGCCGCGTTCCTGTCCGCCCAGCGCGCCGTACAGGTCACACCGACCATCACCGCGCTGCGCAACCGGGCGCAGGAGGTCGTGGAGGCCGAGCTCGCCCGCCTCGACGCGCGCCTGCCCGGGCTCGACGAGGCGGTCCGCGACGAGCTGGCGAAAGCCCTGCGACGGACCGTGTCCACGCTCCTGCACAAGCCGACGGTGCGGGCGAAGGAGCTGGCCGAGGCGCCGGGCGGCGACTCGTACGCCGAGGCGTTGCGCGAGCTCTTCCAGCTCGAGTTGGCGGGAATCGGGCCGGCGGCCGTGACGAAATCGGTGGAGCCCGCGTCCGGAGGCGCCGCATGAACGCCGGGCGGACTGTCCGCATCGGCACGCGGGCCAGCATTCTTGCCCGCACCCAGACCGAGACAGTTGGCGCCCTGTTGCGATCGGCGGGGTACGCCGTCGAGCTGGTCGAGATCAGCACCCGGGGCGACCGCTCGGCCGCTCCGATCGAGGCCATCGGCGGCGTCGGTGTCTTCACCTCCGCGCTGCGCGAGGCGTTGCTGGCCGGCCGGATCGATGTGGCGGTGCACTCCTTCAAGGACCTTCCGAGCGCCGCCGATTCCCGGTTGACCGTGGCCGCGGTCCCGCGCCGTGTCGATCCGCGGGATGTCCTCGTGACGCGCGATGGACGCGCCCTCGATGAGCTGCCGACCGGGACCGGTGTGTCCACCGGCGCGCCACGGCGGATCGCCGAGCTGCGCACGGCGTACCCCGATTTGCGCCCGGTCCCGATCCGCGGCAACGTGGACAGCCGCATCGCCATCGTCGCCAGCGGCCGCGCCGAGGCCGTTGTCCTCGCGGCGGCCGGCCTGATGCGGCTGGGTCTGATTCGGGGGGGCCTGATGCCGGACGAACCGATCGGCGCCTCCACCGCCGTACCGCTCGGAGACACCAGGACGATGGCCCGGCCGATCAGCACCGACATCATCCTGCCGGCGCCGGCGCAGGGGGCGCTCGCCGTCGAGTGCCGCGTCGGCAGCGAGCTGGTCGCGGCGCTCGGCGAGTTCGATCACTACCGTTCGCGCGCCGCCGTTGTCGCCGAACGCGCACTGCTGGCCGCGTTGCAGGCCGGCTGCACGGCACCCATCGGAGCACTCGCGGAAATCGAGGGCGACGCGCTGACGCTTACCGGCGCGCTCGCCACGGGCGGCGGCGGCACGGTCGTACGCCGCACCGGCTCCGGTCTGACAGAGGACGCCGCCGGCATCGGGCAGAGAGTAGCTGCCGATCTCGTCCGCACCGGCGTTCCCGACCCCTTGGGGAGTACACCATGACGTCCGCCCGCACCAAGGACGGCTTGAACAACAAGGCCAATTTGAACAACAAGGCCAATTTGAACAGCAAGGCCAAGACGACGGGCACCGTCACCTTTGTGGGTGCCGGGCCCGGCGACGCCGGGCTGCTGACCAGGCGCGCGGTCGAAGCGCTGGCCGCAGCCGACGTGGTGATCGTGGACGCGATTATCGGCGCCATCGCCGGTGCCGACATGGTGGCCGGCGTGCCGCCGCGCTCGGCCGGGCGCACCGATGGGGACGGCCCGGCCGAGGGCACCCGCGAGGTGCGCGTCGTCGAGGACGGCGCCACCGAGCCGGCGAAGGCGGCCGTCGCGGAGGCCCGGGCCGGGCGGGACGTGTGCCGCCTCGTCGCGGGCGACCCGCTCACCAGCGAGTCCGTCATCAAGGAATGCCAGTACGTCGCGCGCACCAGCGTCACGTTCGAGATCGTGCCGGGCATCGCACCCGATTCCGGCGTGCCGGGCTTTGCCGGCATACCGCTCGGCCCGCAGCGGCTGGTCGTCGACGCCCGCGGTGCCCGGGCCGATGACATCGACTGGTCCGCCGTGGTCGCAGCGCCCGGGCCGCTGGTCGTGACGACGGGCTCGGACGAGGTCGCCAAGATGGCCGCGTCGCTGGTCGAGCACGGCCTGCGCCCCGACACCGCGATCAGCGTCACGGCCGGCGGCACGTCGGAACGGCAGCGGACCGTGGACACGACTCTCGATGCGGTCGAGCACGACGGCGCCGAGCTGGTCGGCGACGTCACGGTCGTCATCGGCTCGACCACCGCGAAGCGGAGCAAGCTGTCGTGGTGGGAGAGCCGGGCGCTTTACGGCTGGAAGGTGCTGGTGCCGCGGACCCGTGACCAGGCGGGCGCGATGAGCGAGCGGCTGCGGCGGCACGGTGCGATCCCCGCCGAGGTGCCGACCATCGCCGTCGAGCCGCCGCGCAGTCCGGCCCAGATGGAGCGGGCGATCAAGGGCCTCGTCACGGGCCGCTACGAGTGGATCATCTTCACCTCGGCGAACGCGGTCCGGGCCGTCCGGGAGAAGTTCGACGAGTTCGGGCTCGATACCCGCGCGTACGCCGGCGTGAAGATCGCCTGCATCGGCGAGGCCACGGCCACCGCGGTGCGTGCGCTCGGCATCAAGCCCGAACTGATCCCGTCGGGTCCGCAGTCCAGCGAGGGCCTGCTCGCCGACTTCCCGCCGTACGACGAGGTGCTGGACCCGATCAACCGGGTGCTGCTGCCCCGTGCCGACATCGCCACCGAGACGCTCGACGCCGGGCTGGCCGAGCGCGGCTGGGAGGTCGATGACGTCACGGCCTACCGCACCGTGCGGGCCGCGCCGCCGCCCGCGGGAACGCGTGAGGCGATCAAGACCGGGGGCTTCGACGCGGTGTGCTTCACGTCCTCATCGACCGTGCGTAACCTCGTCGGCATCGCCGGCAAGCCGCACGCCCGCACCGTCGTTGCCTGCATCGGGCCGAAGACCGTCGAGACCGCGCAGGAATTCGGGCTGCGGGTCGACGTGCAGCCGGCCGACGCGTCCGTGCCGGCCCTCGTGGACGCGCTCGCGGACTACGCGCGCAGTTTGAAGGAGAGCGGCCAGACGACGCCTCCGCCGCGGCGCCGGGCTGCCCGCAAGAGTCGTTGATGGTCCCGCCCGGCGACGGATCCGGCACGACCGGCGGCCAAGACGCGACGCCGAGTGCGCGGTCCGGTGGATTTCCGGCTGTCCGGGGCCGGCGGTTGCGGACGACGCCCGCGCTGCGCAGGCTGGTCGGGTCCACCCGGATCAACGCGGCGGAGCTGGTGCTGCCGGTCTTCGTCAAGGAGGGCATCTCCGAGCCACAGCCGGTGGCCTCGATGCCGGGGGTCGTGCAACACACCGTGGAGTCGCTGCGCAAGGCGGCGGCCGACGCGGTGTCGGCCGGCATCGGCGGCCTGCTCCTCTTCGGCATACCGGCCGTCAAGGACGCCGTCGGGTCCGGTGCCGACGCGGCCGAGGGCATCGTGCAGCAGGCGTTGCGCGCGCTGCGCTCCGACGTCGGCGATGACACCGTGCTGATGGCCGATTTGTGCCTGTGCGAGTACACCGATCACGGTCATTGCGGTCCGCTGCGCGCCGACGGCCGGGTGGACAACGATGCGGCGATCGCCCGCTACGCGCAGGTGGCCGTCGCGCAGGCGCGGGCCGGCGCGCACGTGGTGGCCCCGTCCGGGGCGCAGGACGGGCAGGTCGGGGCGATCCGAGCGGGCCTGGACGCCGCCGGCTTCGCCGAGCTGGCGATCGTGGCGTATTCGGCCAAGTACGCGTCGGCCTACTACGGACCGTTCCGGGAGGCCGCCGAGGGGGCGCCGCGATTCGGCGACCGATCGACCTACCAGCAGGATCCGGCCCGCCCCGTGGGGGAGGCGCTGCGGGAGGTCGCGCTCGACCTTGCCGAAGGCGCCGATGCGGTGATGGTCAAGCCGGCCGGACCGTACCTGGACGTCATCGCCCGGGTGCGCGATGCCGTCGACGTCCCCGTGGTGGCCTACCAGGTGTCCGGCGAGTTCGCGCTCATCGAGGCGGCGGCCGAGAAGGGCTGGATCGATCGCGGCCAGGCGATCCGGGAGAGCGTCATCGCGATCCGCCGCGCGGGCGCGGACGTCGTACTCACCTACTGGGCGGTCGAGCTCGCGCGTTCATCAGCCGGCTAGAGAACGGCCGGGGAGCCGGTTCGTGACGGCTCGATGCCACGGGTCGCGGAGGTCCGAAAGCGCTGGTGCCCGCCGAGCGCTCGAGCGCGGCTGGGAGAATCGGCCGCGATCCGCACCGCTCGCCGTCGAAGGGACGTCGTACCGTGGCCGCAGGCAGCACCCCGTCCGCCGATCCGCCGGTCTCCGCAGCGCTCTTCCGCCGGGCCAGCGCGGTCATCCCCGGCGGGGTCAACTCGCCGGTGCGGGCGTTTCGCGCGGTGGGCGGGGGGCCGCGGTTCATGGCCTCGGGGCGCGGTGCCGTGCTCACCGACGAGGACGGCAGGGAGTACGTCGACCTCGTCGGCTCGTGGGGCCCCGCGCTGGTGGGGCACGCCCACCCGGCCGTCGTCGAGGCGGTGCGGGAGGCGGCGACCCGCGGCCTGAGCTTCGGTACGCCGACGCGGGGCGAGGTGGATCTGGCCGAGGAGCTCGTCCGTCGGGTCGCCCCGGTCCAGCAGGTCCGGCTGGTCAACTCGGGGACCGAGGCGACGATGTCGGCGATCCGCCTGGCCCGCGGGGTGACGGGCCGGAGCAAGGTGGTGAAGTTCGCCGGCTGCTACCACGGCCACGTCGACGCGCTGCTGGCCGCGGCCGGCTCCGGGGTGGCGACCTTCGCGCTGCCGGACACTCCCGGCGTCACGGGGGCGCAGGCCGCCGACACGATCGTGCTGCCTTACAACGACGTGGCCGCGCTGGAGCACGTGTTCGCCTCGGCCGGGGATCAGATCGCCTGCGTGATCACCGAGGCCGCCGCCGCCAACATGGGCGTCGTACCGCCGCTATCGGGATTCAACGCGGCCTTGCGGCAGATCACGGCCCGGCACGGCGCGCTGCTCGTCATGGACGAGGTGATGACCGGGTTCAGGGTGTCCGCGGCGGGGTGGTACGGGCTGGATCCGGTCGATGCGGACCTCTTCACCTTCGGCAAGGTCATGTCCGGCGGGCTACCGGCGGCGGCCTTCGGCGGCCGGACCGACGTGATGGCCCAGCTCGCGCCGGCCGGACCGGTCTATCAGGCCGGCACACTGTCCGGGAACCCGATCGCGGTGGCCGCGGGTCTCGCGACGCTCCGAGTGGCCGACGCGTCGGTCTACGCCCACGTCGACAAGGTCAGCGCGCAGGTGTCCGGCCTGGTCTCGGACGCGCTGTCCGCGGCCGGCGTACCGCATCGGCTCCAGCACGCCGGCAGCCTCTTCTCGATCTTCTTCACGCGCGGCCGCGGAACGGATGCCGCGGTGACGTCGTACGACGGCGCCCGTCAGCAGGACACCGCGGCGTTTGCCGCGTTCTTCCATTCGATGCTCGATCAGGGGGTCTACCTGCCGCCGTCGGCGTTCGAGGCCTGGTTCGTCTCCGCGGCGCACGACGTGGCCGCGGTGGAACGGATCGCCGAGGCCCTGCCGGCTGCGGCCACTGCCGCCGCGGCGGCGGGGTCGCAGGCGTGAGCCGGACGGTCGTTCACCTCGTTCGGCATGGCGAGGTCGACAACCCGCACCGGATCATCTATGGCCGGCTCCCCGACCACCACCTGTCCTCGCTCGGCCGGGCGATGGCGGTGCGTACGGCGGCCCACCTTGCCGGCCGGGACGTGGTCGAGATCCGGAGCTCCCCGCTGGAGCGCGCGCAGGAGACGGCGGCGCCGATCGCGGCGGAGTTCGGCCTGCCGGTCGCGCAGGACGACCGCCTGATCGAGCCGTGGAACGACTTCGAGGGCTCGCGCTTCGGTTTCGCCAAGGGCGAGGCGATGCGGCGGCCGCGCAACTGGCTGCGGGTGCGAAACCCCATCCGCCCGTCCTGGGGCGAGCCGTACACCGAGATCGCCAAGCGGATGCGGGCGGTGATCAACGATGCGCGGGCAGCGGCGGCCGGTCACGAGGCGATCTGCATCAGCCACCAGCTCACCATCTGGACCGCGCGGATGTCGCTGCTCGGCAACCGGCTGTGGCACGATCCCCGGTCGCGGATCTGCGCGCTGGCGTCGGTGACCAGCTTGATCTACGACGGGACGGCGTTGACGCGGATCGAGTACGCCGACCCGGCCGCGGGCATGACGGAGACCGTCGATCCGGCCGGTGGTGCGGGCGTGCGGCCGGGTGGGGAGCCCGAATCGGCCGCCGACGGTACGGCCCGATCGCCGCAGGACGTCCCGGGCGCGTAACCAGGCCGACCCCGGCGGAAGTGGTCGAGAGCGAAGGGCCACACTGGATGCGCGGATCCGCCGGGTCGCAACCTTCGGTGCCGGCGCTGCGCGGATCGGCGGCAGCCGGTGCGGACACGTCGGCGGGCCGGCTCGAGACACCGATCGAAAGGCCGCAATGCCACCCGCGCCACCCGCACACTCCCGCCGCGGCGCCCTCGCTCTGGGGCTCGCCGCGGTCGCCGGCGCGACGGGTCTGGGCGCCGCGCTGGCCGGCTGCAGCTCCGGGAACGACGCGGTCGACCAGAGTGCGCGGGGCGAGTTCCGGTTCGTCTCCGCGCAGCGCCACGGCGAGCTCATCGACGCCGCCAAGCGCAGGACCGCACCGAAGATCTCCGGTCCCGACCTCGACGGTGGCAAGACGATCACGCTCGCGGCGTACCGCGGCAAGGTCCTCCTGCTGAACTGGTGGGCGAGCTGGTGCGGCCCGTGTCGGGCCGAGGCGCCCGACATCGAGGCCTACTACCAGCAGCACCGGGCGTCGGGTTTCACGGTCCTCGGCGTCAACACCAAGGACGATCCCGGCACCGCGCGCAGCTACGTCGACGTGCACAAGCTGACCTATCCGAGCATCGAGGACGAGCCCGGCCGCGTCGCGATGGCGTTCCGGGGATTGGCGGTCGCGCAACTGCCGTGGTCGATGCTGATCGACAAGCAGGGACGCGTCGCGGGCGTCTACACCGGCGGGCTCGTCGTCAGCGAGGACATCGCGCCCGCCGTGACCAAACTGCTGCGGGAGACCTGAGCCGTGGTCCTCGCCTCGGGCCCTATCGCGTCGGATATCGGGCAGAGCTTCGCCAACACCGTGTACGACGGGCCGTTCGTCGTCGCCGCCGGGGTGGCCGCCCTCGCCGGGCTCATCTCCTTCCTCTCGCCGTGCGTGCTCCCGCTCGTCCCCGGCTACCTCTCCTACGTCACCGGCCTCACCGCCGGCGCGCAGACCGCGACCGCCGAGCCGGCCGAGACCTCGGCCGTCGCGATGGCGGGCTCCGCCGGCGTCGCGGTCGCCACCCGGCCCGTCATACGCCGCCCGGCCGGCAGCCGAAGCCGGTGGGTTACCTTCGCCGGAGCCACGCTCTTCGTCCTCGGCTTCACCGCCGTCTTCGTCGCGTACGGCGCCCTGTTCGGCGGCCTCGGCCGGGCGCTCGTGCAGCACCAGACGCTCTTGCAGCGGGTGCTCGGCTCGGTGACGATCGTGCTCGGGCTCGCCTTCATGGGAGTGATTCCCGGCCTGCAGCGCGAGTTCCGGCTGCACAAGGTGCCGCGCGCGGGGCTGCTCGGCGCGCCCATCCTGGGCGTGCTCTTCGGCCTGGGCTGGACGCCGTGCATCGGGCCGACTCTGGGCGCCGTACAGACACTCGCGCTGACCGAGGGCAGCGCCGGCCGCGGAGCGGCGCTGTCCGCGGCGTACTGCATCGGGCTCGGCCTGCCCTTCATCCTCGCCGCGTTCGGGTTCCGCTGGCTGGCCGGAACGTTCGCCTTCGTACGCCGCAACTCGCTCTGGGTGATGCGGATCGGCGGGGCCCTCCTCGTGGCCATCGGGATCCTCGTCGTCGGTGGATGGTGGAACGACTTCCTCATCCACGTGCAGTCCTTCACGGCCGACCACGGCGGCCTCGGGACATCGGTATGAGTGAACCGGAACCCGCGACATGACCGCGCCCCCGGAGGAGACGGTCACTGCCGAGACCACCCCGGCGGCCCTGTCCACCCAGCCCGCGCCGGCGCCGCCGGGCCCCGCCGGGCGCTCGCTGTGGGGACGCGCGCGTCAGCTGTGGCGCCGGCTGACCAGCATGCGCACGGCACTGGTGCTGCTGTTCCTGCTCGCCCTGGCCGCCGTACCCGGCTCGCTGCTGCCGCAACGCCCGCTGAATCCCACCAAGGTCGACCAGTATCTCGCCCAGCACCGCACGATCGGCCCATGGCTGGATCGCGCCCGGGCCTTCGACGTCTTCGCCTCGCCGTGGTTCGCCGCGATCTACCTGCTGCTGTTCATCTCCCTGGTCGGCTGCCTCGGGCCACGGATCCGGATCCACGTCCGGGCCCTGCGCCAGCCGCCGCCGCGCGCGCCGAGGCACCTGTCGCGGCTGCCCGAGTCGACGTCGTACGCCGGCCCCGACGACCCCACCGTCGCCGCGGCGCGGGCCGCCGCCGGGTTGCGGAAGGGACGGTGGCGGGTCCGGGTCCGGGTCGGGGACGAGGCCGGCGGCGTCGTCACGGTGTCGGCCGAGAAGGGCTACCTGCGCGAGACCGGCAACCTGATCTTCCACATCGCGGTGACCCTCCTGCTGGTCGTGGTCGCCATCGGCAAGCTGTGGAGCTACTCCGGCACGATCCTCGTCCAGGCCGGCGGGGGCCAGAGCTCGAGCTTCTGCAACGTGGTGCAGCAGTACGACTCGTTCCGGCCCGGCCCGATGGTCAACGGATCCGACCTGGCGCCGTTCTGCACGACGCTCGAGTCGTTCACGGCGACGTACGACTCGGACGGCACCGCGCGGCAGTTCACCGGCCAGATCACCTACACCGACGGCATTTCCGGTCCGACGCACTCCGACGCGCTGCGGGTCAACCATCCGCTTCGGCTCGAAGGCCTGCGGCTCTACCTGCTCGGCCACGGCTACAGCCCGATCTTCACGGTGCGCGACCCGAGCGGACGCACCTTCACCCAGGCCGTCCCGTTCCTGCCGCAGGACGGCAACTTCACCTCGCAGGGCGCGGCGAAATTCGCCGACGCGCGGCCGCGGGAGGTCGGCATCGACGGTGTCTTCGCGCCGACCGCCACCTTCCCCAACGGGATCCTCACCTCGACCTGGCCGGCGGCCGACTCGCCGGCCGTCGCGATCTTCGTCTACGAGGGCAGCCTCGGCCTCGATTCCGGAGCGCCGCAGTCGGTCTACTCGCTCGACCAGCAGCAGATCGCCTCGGGGGCGCTGAAGAAGGTGGCGAGCGTCAACCTGCAGCCGGGTGGGTCGGTGCGGCTCAAGGACGGTACGACGGTCCGCTTCGACGGCGTCAAGCAGTGGGCCAACCTGCAGATCGCGCACGATCCGACCCAGGGTTACCTGCTGCCGGTCGCCGGCCTGCTCGTGCTCGGCCTGCTGCTGTCGATCCGGATCCGTCGCCGCCGGATCTGGCTGCGGTGCACCCCCATGGCGGGCCTGACATCACCTGCCGAAACACCGGGCACCCCCGGGGCCAGGACCGGCGGCGAACGCCGTACGGTATCCGAAGACCATCCGCGTGAGGAAGGGCCCGGTCCGGCGCGCCGCACAACGGCGGTCGAGGCCGGCGGGCTGGCCCGCACCGACGCCGGCGTCTTCGGCGAGGAGTTCGAGCGCGTCGTCGCGGGACTGCGCGGTACGCCGGCAACGGCGGCCGAACGGGAGGCGGAGTAGGCAATGACGGTGGAGATCGAGGAGCGTGCGACGAGGCGCGCAGCGCGTGAGGAGATCGCGTCATGAGCACGTCCGATCTGGCGCACCTGTCCGACTCGCTGTTCACGTTAGCGATCGCCGTTTACAGCGTCGCGCTGGTCAGCTTCTGCGGGGAGTACGCCTTCGGCCGCAAGGGGCGGGTCGGGCAGACGGTGAGCGCGCGATCCTCCGCCACCACGACCCCCGCCGTCGAGCGGGCGATGGCCGAGGTCGGCGCGCCCCGGGGGGGTTCGACGTCGACCGGCACCCGCGCCGACGACGCCGAACCGCGCGAACCCCGCTCTGCCGACCCCTCCGCCGAGCATGCCCGGCGTACCAATGGCGCTCTCGCAAGCACGTTCGGGCGGGCCGGGATCACCATCTGCATCCTGGGTGCGCTGCTGCACGCCGTGTCGATCTCGTTGCGCGGCGCGGCGGTCGATCGGGTGCCGTGGGGCAACATGTACGAGTTCGCCTCGGTCGTGGGCCTGGTCGGCGTGCTCTCCTTCCTGGCCGTGCTCATCCGCCAGCCTCGGCTGCGCTACCTCGGCGTCTTCGTGCTGTTCCCCGTGCTGGTCGTCATGTTCCTGGCCGGCACGGTGCTGTACGCGCGGGCGAACCAGCTCGTCCCCGCGCTGCACTCGTACTGGCTGGCAATCCACGTCAGCGCCGCGGCCACGGGCACCGGCATCCTCATGGTCAGTGCCGTGGCGACCGGCCTCTACCTGATCAGGACGCGGTTCGACCGGCTGCAGGCCGCCGGCCGGCAGGACATCCCCTTCCCCGTCTCGCTCGGGCGCCGCCTGCCGCTGCCCGACAGCCTGGATCGGATGGCCTACCGCACGGCCGCTTTCGCGTTCCCTATCTACACCTTCGGCATCATCTGCGGCGCGATCTGGGCGGAGGCGGCGTGGGGGCGCTACTGGGGCTGGGACCCGAAGGAGACCTGGGCGTTCATCTCATGGGTCGTCTACGCGGCGTACCTGCACGCGCGCGCGACCGCCGGGTGGCGGGGCAAGAAAGCCGCCTGGATCAATGTCTTCGGCTTCGCGAGCATGATCTTCAACTTCTTTGTCGTGAATATCGTGGTCTCCGGCCTGCATTCCTACGCCGGCCTGAACTAGCCGCCGGAACCCGCCGGCCCGCAGGTGCGTCTCGTGTCCGGTTCAGGGATGATCGTCCCGACGGACTGACCGACCGGATGCACCCAGTGCACTGCACTGACGGGCTTGGTACGCCGCGAGCGCGGCGGTGAGGGGCGGCGATGAGTGTTTTCCGCCATAACGACGATGGCGACGATCGGGACGAGGAGACGCGGGCCCGCTGGTCCGCCGCCCGCGAGGCACTCGGTGCGCAACGACACGGCGGCTACGCGCCGGACCCCTCCGATCCCGACGATCCGGACCCGGCGACCCCAGGCCACGAAGGTGTCAGTGAGCGGCGGGCGGCGCAGCCGGAACAGCCTCCCGAGACACCACCGACCGCGACCGAGCCCGAGGCGGTGCCCGAGCCTGAACCAGCTCCCGAGCCCGAACCGGCGCCTGCACCGAACCCGGCTCCCGAGCCTGAACCGAGCCCGGTTCCCGAATCCGCACCGCCGCGGGCACCCGCGACGTCACCATCGGCGACGGTCGTCAGCGCCGGGCCGACCGAGACCGAGCCGCAGCCGGAAGCCCCGCCCGCAACGGAAACCGGGCTCGAACCGCGACAGCGGACCGAACCCGACTGGTGGGCAGGATCGGCGGCACGAACAGAAGTTCCGCAGGAGACGCCGGCCTTCGTCTGGAACGGACCCGAAGGGGTGCCGGACGCCCCGCAGTTCGTGCCGCAATGGGAGCGTCCCGGCCAGTCGGCCGCGACCGCACCGGGCTCGGCCCCCGCCGAGCCGCCGGCCGGTCCTGCCCCGGCCGGCAATGCGCCGGTCGACGAACCGCGATCGGGCATGCCATCGGTCGACGGCCTGCGCGCCGACGATCTGCTGCGCCAGCGGCGTACCGGACCGGACGGTGGCTGGCGCCGGGCGGTCTACACGCTGTCCGGGCACACGGTCCGTCCCGGCCAGTCCCGAACCCAGGAGCGCCGGCAGGCTCTCGTCGCGCGGGCGTCGGCCCCCGTGCCCGGCTGCTACCGGATCGCGGTGATCAGCCTCAAGGGCGGTGTCGGCAAGACCACGATGACCGCCTGCCTGGGGGCGACGCTCGCGTCGCTGCGCGGCGACCGCGTCATCGCCGTCGACGCCAACCCCGACCGCGGCACGCTGTCCGGCAAGATCTCGCTGCAGACGACGGCGACCGTCCGCAACCTGCTCGACGATCTCGGCCGCATCGGCCGCTATGCCGACGTACGCCGCTACACGTCGCAGTCCGCGGACCGGCTGGAGGTGCTGGCCTCGGAGAGCGACCCTTCGGTGTCCCAGGCCTTCAGCGAGCGCGACTACCGGACGGTTGCGAGCGTTCTGGAGCGCTTCTACAACGTGGTCATCACCGACTGCGGTACCGGGCTGCTGCACTCGGCCATGTCCGGGGTCCTTGCCCTCGCCGACCAGCTGGTCGTGGTCAGCTCGGGATCGGTTGACGGCGCGCGGTCGGCCAGCGCGACGATAGACTGGCTGCAGGCGCACGGTTACCAGCGCCTGGTCGAGGGGTCGGTGGCGGTGATCAACTCGGCCCGGTCCCGGTCCGGGGGAGTGGATCTCGATCGGCTCCAGGAACACTTCGCGGCCCGCTGCCGTGCGGTGACCCTCGTTCCCTACGACCCGCACCTCGAGGAGGGGGCGGAGATCGACCTGGCGGCGGTCAGCGGCGGCACCCGCGCAGCGCTGCTCGAGCTGGCGGCGGCGGTGGGGGACGGCTTCGCGCAGCGGTACGACGGCCTCAGCGGTCCCGTCCGGCAGCCGGCGGCCGGCGGCTTGCCCGGTCAGGGGACGCCGTACCCGCCTGGCCAGGTCCCGCCAGGCGGGCAGCCGGGACCTGGCCAACCGAATTACGGCCAACCCGGCTACGGCCAACCGCCATACGGCCAACCGCCATACGGCCAGCCTGCTCCCGTGCAGCCCGGGTACGGACCACCACAGGGTCAGCCCGGTCAACCGCCGCCGGGATATCGGCCGGCGATCCACGGCCGCACGGCGTACGGGCAGCCACGCCAGGAGCTACCTCGCAACCGGCGCAGTCGCAGCGGCTGACGGTGCGCTGGCGCGCGTCGGTCAGGCGTTCGGGTCGTCGCGATGCGCCCGCCGGGACAGCTCGTCGAGGAAGTCCTGGTCGTCGTCCGGCGCGACCGGACGCCGGGACGACTTGGGCCAGCTCGCCGGCACCGAGAGGTCCTTGCTGCGCCGCAGCGCGCGCACGTTGGTCCAGGTTGCGGCGCGGCCGGGCTTGTGACGCGCGGCTACCCGTGTGTGTGCCCGCGAGGCGTGCGGCAGGTGCAACCGTTGCTCCCGGACGAGCGACCACAGCACGGCGAGCAGCGCTATCGCAAACGCGACACCGAGGATGAACAACACTCTCGCCACTCCCTTCCGGCTCCGCCCGTTGCGAACCCCGACCCGGGAGCCGGCGCCCTGCGGTTGCGCAGATTGGCCGGGCCGTGCGTCCGCGACTACATGCGCTGCCGTGTCCTTGCCAGACTATCGCCAGGTGCTCGTCATCCTGCCCTTGAACGGCACGGTTAAGCCAGCCCTAGCGGGCGACTGTGGCCGAATAGCGACCCGGACGGGCCTGATGTGCGGATGGCGCGGCGTGGCCAGCCCGCTCAGCCCTCCGTCTCAGTGTCCGAATCGATGTGCGGCGTCGCGGGCGGCACGTCGGGGACCGCAAGGGTCTCCAGAAGCGCTTGCACCTCGGAGCGGAGGAAGCGGCGGTGGCCGCCTGGGGTGCGGATGCTGCGAATGCGGCCGGCAGCCGCCCACCTCGTCACCGTTTTGGGATCGACCCGGAACAGCGCCGCGACCTCGCCAGGCGTCATCAGGCGCTCTTGCGCGTCCATCGTCACACTGCCAATCACATAACGTCCTGCGGTCTCGGGCGGACGGGCGCGAACCCGGTCCGGTTCTGAATAGCGATGAGCGGTAGGGCGTGCCGCGCTCCCCTCCCTAGCGGTGGAGCGCCCTTTCAGAGTGCTTCCGAGTCAAGCATCATTCGGCGCTTCGTGTGGTGCGAATGCGCAGGTTGACGCGGGTTCGTGTCGAACCCACCGCGGGCGTCGCGAGCGGTCTTCGGGCCGCGTACCGTTGACTTCGTCCCGCTCGAACGATCTCCCCCTGGACTGGAAGCCTGCCCCGTGCGCCCGTTGCTGTTCTACTCGTTCGGCCGGGTCGGGATCTTCGTGATCCTGGCCGCTCTCGGCTACCTCGCCGGGTTGCGTGGACTGCTGCTCGTCCTCGCCGCGCTAATCATCAGCATCCCGCTGTCCTACCTGCTGTTGCGGCCGCAGCGTGATGCCCTGTCCCGCGTGGTGCAGGAGCGCGTTGATGCCAAGCGAGCCAGGCACGACGAGGTCAGGGCCGAGCTCTACCGGGACGAGTAGGCGAGTAGTCAGCGGTCGCGTCGATTCGCTCCGCCCAGCGCAGGCCGGTCCGCCCGAACGGCCCGGCGCGTTCGCACACCATCGGCAGCCCACCACTCGTCGGCGGGGAAGAGCACGCCGCCGTCCGATCCGGCCGTGATGGTGACCTCGTCGCCGCGCCGCATCGTCGCGCCGGCCGGCACGCCGACCCATCTGCCGTGCTCGCCCGCGCCGAGGTACTGGCCGCTGTAGTGCCAGTGCATCGCGCCGTCGTACTTGCGGAAGACCACCCTCACCGGATCGCCGATCGCCGCGCGCGCGTCATCATCGACTCGCACCCTACGGTTAGATTGCAACTGGATTTGTCGGACGACGGAGGCCTGATGGAGCCGACTCGCGATCCCATCTCAGCGGCCCTTTCGCACCCGCCCACTCCGCCCGAGCCCCATCCCCACGGGCCCTCTCCCACCGGCGGGGTGATCGTCGTGCAGGAGCGCTGGCGCGGGCAGTTGTGGTCGGCCGCCCCGCATCGTGTCGTCGAGTGCGCCGATCGGTTGGTGACGTTTCTCGCGGCCGGGTCGATCACGGTGCATGCGACCAACCGTGGCTTGCCGGTGGCCGCGGGCATGACCCGCAGCGAGCGCAAGCTCGAGGCGCTGCGTACCGGTGTGCACACGGTCACGGAGCACCGCGAGCCGTGGTCATCGCTGCACTTCTTCACGCCCGGTTGCTGGGCCCGGGTATCGCAGAGCTGGGACGATGCCGGCCACATAGTCGGGCACTATGTGAACTTCGAGACGCCGTACGAGGAGGTCGATGACGGGGTGGTCACCATGGACTTGGCGCTCGACGCGCTGGTCCGGGGCCATCGATGGGAGTGGAAGGACCTCGATGACCTCGATGCGGCGATCCGGATCGGGATCTTCGAGGCGGGCCTGCGCTCGACGTTGATGGAGTGCGCTGGGGAGGTTCGTCGATGGGTCGAGAAGAGTGAGGGCCCGTTCGCGCCGGCGTGGAAGCAGTGGCGACCGAACCTGTCGTGGTCCGTCCCCGAGCTGCCGTCGGCCTACCGCCTCGGCGGTTCGGTCTGGAACCCGACGAACTAGTCGCCTCGGCACTGGGGTGGATGACGGTAGCTGGGACGACCACGATGCGCCCCGAAGGTCAATCGGCGGCAATCTCGGCCGCTGCGGATTCGAGGGGTACGTCGTGGCGCTCACCGGTACGCCGGTCGCGCACCTCGACGACGCCGGTCGCGAGGCCGCGGCCGACGATGACGATGGTGGGAACGCCGAGCAGTTCGGCGTCAGCGAACTTCACGCCCGGCGAGACGCCGGTGCGGTCGTCGTACATGACCCGTAGGCCGCGCGCCTCCAGCTCTCCCGCGAGCTCGCTCGCCCGCTCGAACACTGCCAGGTCCTTGCCGGTCGCGACGATGTGCACATCCGCCGGCGCGACCGCCCGCGGCCAGCAGAGGCCAGCGTCGTCGTGGCTCTGCTCGGCGATGGCCGCGACCGCGCGGGTGATGCCGATGCCGTAGGAGCCCATGGTGATGGTCACCGGCTTGCCGTCACGATCGAGCGCCTGCAGCCCGAAGGCGTCCGCGAACTTGCGGCCGAGCTGGAAGACGTGCCCCATCTCGATCCCCCTGGCGACCTCGAGGTCCCCGCCGCAGCGGGGGCAGCGGTCGCCGGTGCGGATCTCGACCGCGCCGAGCTCGCCGTCGGGTGCGAAGTCGCGGCCGCGCACGACGAAGGCCGCGTGCCGGCCATCGGTGTTGGCCCCGGTCACCCAGGCGCTGCCCTCGACAACCAGCGGATCGACGACGTACCGCACCTTCGCCTGAGCCAGGTGCTGCGGACCGATGTAGCCCTTGACCAGCGCGGGTGCGGTCGCCAGGTCCGCCAGGGTCGCCTGCTCGGCCACGACCGGTTCGAGCTGCCCGTTGATCCGCTTGAGGTCGACCTCACGGTCGCCGGGGACGCCGACGACCAGCAGCTCGCGCTCGTCGGTGCCAGGGGTGTGGGTCGCGAGCACGACGTTCTTGAGCGTGTCGGCGGCGGTGTACGGCGCGTCGCGCAGGCCGAGCCCGTTGAGCCGGTCGACGAGGGCGGTAATGGTCGGTGTGTCCGGGGTGTCGAGCTCCCGCTCGTCCGGATGGCTCGCGGGGTCCCGCCGCTGCGGGGTCGCGATCGTCGCTGCCTCGGTGTTCGCTGCGTAGTCGCAGTTCCGGCACTGCACGAAGGTGTCCTCGCCCGATGCCGCCGGCGCGAGAAACTCCTCGGACGCCGACCCGCCCATGGCCCCCGAGACGGCGAAGACGACCTTGTAGGACAGCCCCATGCGGGCGAAGATCCGCTCGTAGGCGTCGCGGTGCGCCCGGTACGACCGGTCCAGCCCGGCGTCGTCGAGGTCGAAGGAATAGGAGTCCTTCATGATGAACTCGCGGGCGCGCAGGATGCCGGCGCGTGGGCGGGCCTCGTCCCGGTATTTCGTCTGGATCTGGAACAGTGCGAGCGGATAGTCCTTGTACGACGAGTACTCGCCCTTGACGAGCAGGGTGAAGAGCTCTTCGTGCGTCGGGGCGAGCAGGTAGTCGGCGTTCCTGCGGTCATGGAGCTTGAAGAGGATGTCGTAGTAGTCCTGGTAGCGCCCGCTGCCCTCGAAGGTCTCCCGCGGGATCAGCGCCGGGAAGTGCACCTCCTGTGACCCGATGGCCGCCATCTCCTCGCGGACGATCCGCTCGATGTTGGCCAGCACGGCGATGCCCAGCGGCAGCCACGAATAGATACCGGGCGCGACCCGGCGCACGTAACCGGCCCGGATCAGGAGCCGGTGGCTCGGCACCTCGGCGTCGGCGGGATCGTCGCGGAGGGTGCGAAGGAACAGGGTGGACAGTCGGTGCACCTAGCCAGGCTAACGTCGTGTCAGCGCGGGAGCACCACCCGGCCTTACCGCCAGAGTCGCACCTGGCCGCGCTCAGAACACGGCAATTTCGGGCGGCCTCGGGCCACGGCGAACCGGCCGCGAGACGTCTGCAAACGGGGAGCACCAATGGGTTGGCCAAAGATGATCTGGATCGGCGGGACGCAGGGCGCGGGCAAGTCGACGATCGCGCGGATGCTCGCCCACGAGCACGACCTGCCGCTGCACCGCATCGACAGCTTCAGCTACGCCCACGCCGAGCGGCTGCCGGCGGTCGAGCCGTTCGATGTGACACTGCGTCGCGGCGCGGGGCCCGCCGCCGACGCCTGGGACGCACACTGCAGGCACCGGTTGCCGCTGATCCTTGACGATGTCGCAGGCCGGGGCCTGGGGGACGTGCCGGCAATCGTCGAGGGACCGCAGTTGACGCCCGTCCTTGCCGACTCGCTCCGCCTGCCCGCGGGCTCGGCGGTGTGGATGCTCACCACCGCGGCACGGACCCGTCGGGTGCGTGAGCAGCGGCTGGCATCGCTGGCGGAACCGGCCGCGCGGAGCCGGCTCGTCGGCTGGCCGAGCGCGAGGCGGTCGTGGGCCGGCGACTCCGCGCCGCACTGGCTGCGACCGGCCGGCCGGGGTACGCCGTAGCCGATGAGCCACGTCGTCGCGGCCGCGGCTGCCGCGCTCTCGGGAGCGCTCGACGCAGCGCCGCGGCTGACTCCCGGCGCAGACCTGCGGGCTCAGCGCCGCTCCGAGAACCGCGCGGCCGCGTCTCAGCTGCGCTCGCACCTGAGCGCGATCGGGAGCGATGACGCGCCCCGCTTCCCGTTCGCGTGCGAGTGCGGGCGCTCCGGCTGCGGGCTCGTGTGGGAGGGCACGTGGGACGAGTACGACGCGGCCAGCGAATCGGAGGCGGTGCGGGCGAAGGAGCACGCCTGACGGCTGGGGGCAAAGCCAACCGGGTAGGTCGAGCCGGTTCGGTCGGTGCCGAGCGGCACTGCTCTGCCGGGCGGGGCAGTGCCGCAGGGCAGCAACACCGCCGCATGGCAGCGCCGCCGCGAGCGCTAGCCGGCCTCACGCAGCAGGCGTCGTACCGCCTCCCGATCCGGCTTGCCCGACGCCAGCAACGGAAGGGCCGCCACGGCGCGGACCCGCCGCGGCGCGAAGGCGCGCCCGAGCCGAGCAGTCATCTCGGCCCGGACCTCACGCAGCGTGAGCTCACGGTCGGCGACCACGAGCGCGCCCACTGCCTGCCCGAATTCCTCCTCCGGCACACCCAGCACGCACGCGTCGTGCACGCCGGGCAGCTCGAGCAGCGCGCGCTCGACGAGGACCGGCGCGATTTTCTCACCGCCGGTGATGATCATGTCGTCGGCCCGCCCGAGCACGGTCAACCGGCCGTCTGGATCGAGGGTGCCGAGATCGCTCGTCAGCAACCAGCCGTGCCGAAACGCCGCCGCCGTGCCGCCCTCATCACCCAGATAACCCGAGGCCAGCACCGGCCCGCCGAGCTCGATCACGCCGTCCGCATCGAGGCGCACCCGTACGCCGTCCAGGCCGCGGCCGTCGTACACGCAGCCGCCGCACGTCTCGCTCATCCCGTACGTCGTCAGCACCCGCACCCCGCCCGCGGCGGCGCGATCCAGCAGGCCGGGCCCGGCCGCGGCCCCGCCGACCAGCACCCCGGCGAAATCCCGCAACGCGGCCAGCGCCGGCCCGCCCGGCTCGAGCAGCCGGCGCAACTGGGTCGGCACCAGCGAGACATAGCGCCGGGAGCCGGGCGTGAGCCCCGCGCACCCGGCCAGGAACGACGCGGCTGTGAACGAACCGGCGACCGGCTCGACGCGTTCCGCGGTGAGCGCCGCACGGACGACCACCTGCAGGCCGGCGACGTGATGTGGCGGCAGGGCGAGCAGCCACTCACCCGGACCGCCGAGGGCGTCGATCGTGGCGTTCGCCGAGGCGCGCAGCGCACCCGCTCCGATCTCGACTCCCTTCACGGCGCCGGTCGATCCGGAGGTGGCGATGACCACAGCGGTCCCGGGCCGCGCCGCCCGGCCGGCGAGCGGTCGCAATGACCGCGCCGCCGCCTCGTCCGCGGGCAGCGGCAGCAGCGGGCGGCCCTCGTCGAGAGCCCGGGTCAGCGCGCCACGGAGCGCGTCGATCGAGGGTGCGTCAACGCCCACCCCGATGCTCGCCAATGCTCGATCCGGCACCGGCTTAGGCTAACCAGTGGGCCGCACCCGTCGCGGCGGCCGCCCGCCGGGCCACTGTGGCCGCCCGCCGAGCCACTGGTGAGCCGCGGGCTCGACCGGCCACGCCGGAGGTGCGCCGACGATGATCGCCGACTGGGTGCGCTCCGCCGAGGTGCACGTGGTGGCCATTCCGATGCGGCTGCCCTTTCGCGGTATCACCGTCCGCGAGGCCGTGCTCGTGTCCGGCCCGGCCGGCTGGGGCGAGTTCGCGCCGTTCATCGAGTACGACATCGCCGAAGCGTCCACGTGGCTGGCCGCTGCCCATGCATCGGCGCACGAGCGGTGGCCCGAGCCGCGGCGCGACGCCGTGCCCTGCAACGTCACCGTCCCCGCGGCCTCGCCGGAGACCGCCGCACGGATCGTCCGGGACGCGGCGGGTACGACGGTCAAGGTCAAGGTGGCCGAGGTGGGGCAGGATCTCGGCGCTGACGAGACCCGGGTCGCCGCCGTCCGGGAGGCGCTGGATGCCACCGGCCGCCGCGACGCCCACATTCGCGTCGATGCCAACGCCGGCTGGTCGGTCCCGGCCGCGGTCGCGGCGATCGCCGTGCTGGACCGGGCCGCGCGGGGGCTGGAGTACGCCGAGCAGCCGTGCGCCAGCGTCGAGGAACTCGCCGCCCTGCGCCGGACCGTCGACGTACCGATCGCGGCGGACGAGTCGATCCGCCGCGCCGAGGACCCGCTGCGGGTCGTCGCGGCCGAGGCCGCCGACGTGATCGTGGTCAAGGTCGCGCCCCTGGGCGGCGTGCGCCGGGCCGCCGAGATCGTCGCTGCGTGCGGGCTGCCGGCCGTGGTGTCGTCGGCCGTGGACACAGCGGTCGGGCTGGCGGCCGGGGTGGCGCTGGCAGCGGCGCTGGACGAGCTGCCCTACGCGTGCGGACTCGGCACCGGCCGGCTGCTCGAGTCCGACATCGCCGAGCCGCCGCTGCTGCCCGACGCGGGCGCGTGCCTGCCGGTCCGCCGCGTCGCGCCCGATCCCGACCTGCTCGCCGTGCACGCCGCGTCCCCGGAGCGCCGGGCGTGGTGGCTGGCCCGCGTCGTCGCCTGTGCCGACTACCTCGACGGGGCATCCGGGTGAACCCATCGACCGCCTGTGCCTTGGTCATCGTCGATGAGTTGGCCCGCTGCGGCATCCGCGAGGCCGTCCTCGCGCCCGGCTCGCGCAGCGCACCCCTCGCGCTGGCGCTGCACGACGCCGATGCCGACGGCCGGATCCGGCTGCACGTGCGGATCGACGAGCGGTCGGCCGGATTCCTCGCCATCGGCCTCGCCCGTGGATCCGGATCACCAGTGCCGGTGGTCTGCACGTCCGGGACGGCCGTCGCCAACCTGCACCCGGCGGTGCTCGAGGCGGCCCACGACGGGGTACCGCTGATCCCGCTCACCGCGGACCGGCCAAGTGAAGCCCGCGGGACCGACGCCAACCAGATGATCGACCAGCGCGGCATCTTCGGACCTGACGTGTGGTCGCTCGACCTGGCCGGCCCGACGTCCGGCCCCGATCAGGTGCACTACTGGCGATCCTCGATCCGGGCGGCCTGCGCGGTCGCACTGCCGGCCGGCCGGCGGCCGGCTCCCGCGCATGTCAATGTCCCCTTCCGCGAGCCGTTGCTGCCCGACGGCGACGAGTCCTTCGCCGAACCCCTCGACCGCGACGCCGCCGATCTCCTCCGGCCGGCCGACCCGCCGGCGGAGCCGCCGATCCGACTCGGTGCGCGGCCGCTTCTGATCGCCGCGGTCGGTACGACGCTCCCGGACTGGGCGCGGTCCGGGACCGTCCCCGTCGTGTCCGAGACCGCCGGAGCCGGGCACCCCGATACGGTCCTCACCGCCGGCAACTGGCTGCTGGCCGATCCGGCCTTCATGGCCGGGCACCGCCCGGACCAGGTGATCTGCATCGGCCGCAACACGCTCTTCCGCGGTGTCCGCGCGCTGGTCACCGATCCGCAGATCCGGCTCGATCTGGTCGCCGACGCCGGTACGCCGGCCCCCGACCGGGAGTTGACGCGGCACCGGCCAGGCGGCACCGCCTCCGGCGCCCCGAATGCGGCGTGGACCCGGTCCTGGCGCGCCGCCGACGCCGCGGCCGTATCCGCGCTCCTGGCCGAGCTCGACCGAGTGCCGGACGGGCTGCGGCTGGCCCACGACCTGGTCGCGGCCGTCCCGGCGGGCGCGATCCTCGTGGCCGGGTCGTCCCAGCCGATCCGCGACCTCGGCCTGGCGGCACCGACCCGGCCGGACGTGAGCGTCATCGCCAACCGTGGGGTCGCTGGTATCGATGGCATCGTCTCGACCGCCGTCGGTGTCGCGCTCGCAGCGGCCCGGCTGGACCCGGCGCGGCCCACCCTCGCCTTGCTCGGCGATCTGACCTTCGTGCACGACCACAACGGCCTGATCCTCGGACCGGACGAGCCCCGACCGGACCTGACGCTCGTGGTCGCCAACAATGACGGTGGCGCGATCTTTTCCCTGCTGGAGCAAGGCGGGGCGCCGTTCGCGCCGAGCTTCGAGCGCGTTTTCGGTACGCCGCACAACACCGACCTGCGGCACCTGTGCGCGGCGACCGGCACGGCGTACGACGACCGCGACGGACCGCTCGGCACGGTGCCGTCGCGGTCGGGAATCTCGGTGATCGACGTGCGGATCGACCGGGCGGATATTCGTGCGCGGTACCAGCGAGTCGCCCGTGCCATCCGGCTTTCGCTCGCCTAGACGACGGCTAGACCCGGGCCCCGAAGCCGCAGAAGTCAGCGGCGGATCGACGGGCGACCGCTGTATTTCTGCCAGATGAGAAGAACGATGATGGCGCCGATCACCGAGCCGATGATTCCGGCTGGCTGCAGGGCGCCATGCCGGTGGAATATCAGATACCCGATGAATCCTCCGACGAACGAGCCGATGATTCCGATGACGATCGTCATCGGGACCGACATCTCCTGCCGGCCTGGAACGAGAAGCCGGGCCAGTGCTCCGGCGATGAGACCGATGATGATGAGGCTGATGATGAGACCGAGCATGGTTCTCCTCCTGATACCGGCGGCGGTGCGCAGGTAGCACACCCCGACTCCGGTCGGTTCGAGCGCCACTGACGCCACCAGTGTAAGCCACCCGTGTCTACGCTGTAGATCACCGCGCCTGGGCGCGAGTGGGCCGACACTCCGCCGAGAATCCTCAGGCCACTCTGGCGGCAACCCGATCCAGGAGGTCGACCAGCGCGTCCTCGAACTCCCGGTCGTAGTGGTCCTCGGCCAGCCGATGCGCGAGCCGATGCACCGTCGGGAAACTCGCGCGGTCGATGTCGGCGGCCGGGTCGACGGGGTCGGCGTCCGGCTCGGCCTCGCCGGACAGCGCGGTCATGGCGCTGGTCTCGAGCAGCAGGAAGCCGAGCAGGAAGCTGTTGAACGACCGGTAGGTGTAGACGATCTGCTCCGCGTCGAAGCCCTCGGCGGCCAGCGAGGACAGCAACGACTCGATCCAGCGCAGCGATCGCAGCGGCGGGGTGATCCACGCCGCGCCGGCCGGGCTGGTCGCCACCAGCGGGAACGCCCGCGGGTGCGCCCGCGCGTACCGGCGGACGCCGCGCGCCAGCCGGGCGAGGTAATCGCGCCAGCCGTCCTCCGGCACGGCCAGCACCTCGGGGTCGGTCGCCAGCTCATCGACGATGCGATCCACCACGAGATCGAGCAGCGCGCCGCGGTTCTGCACGTGCCGGTAGAGCGCCATCGGGTCGACGTCGAGGCTGCTGGCGACGGACCGCATGCTGGCGTAGGCGATGCCCTTCTCGTCGATCAGGTCGAGCGCCGTGCGGACGATGGTCGAGACGGACAGGCCCCTGGAACCGTTGTCCCGACTCATCGGTCCTCCTTCCGGGCGGGCCGCGACGAGACGTGGTGGCGGCGACCCAATGCCGATTCACCCAATGCCGATTCACCCAATGCCGATTCACCCAATGCCGCTTCACCCGGTGCCGATTCAGTCGTGCGTCGTGGTCCGGCCCGAGGCCCCGGCCGATGCAGTCTCCCGCACGGCGCTCTCCAGCGAGTCCCGGATGACGAGGAATTTCGCCTGGGTCTCGGCCAGCTCGATCTCCGGGTCGGAGTCGGCGACGATGCCGCCGCCGGCGAACATGCGGGCGGTCGCGCCGGTGATCTCGGCGCAGCGCAGCGCGAGCCCCCACTCGCCGTCGCCGGCCCGGTCCACCCAGCCGATCGGGCCGGCGTACCGGCCCCGGTCCATCTGCTCCAGCTGCGGGATCAGGTCCATCGCCACGGCGCTGGGGTTGCCGCCGACCGCGCCGGTGGGGTGCAGTGCGCCGGCCAGCTCGAGCGCGCTGATCTCGTGCTCGAGCGTGCCGGTCAGGTCGGTGGCGAGGTGGCTCAGGTTGGGCAGCCGGAGCAGGCTGGGACCATCCGGCACCTGCAGGTCAGGGCAGTACGACGCGAGGGTCTCGGCGACGGACCGGACCGCGTAGGCGTGCTCCTGCCGGTTCTTGGCCGAGGAGAAGAGGCTGGCGCCGCGGTCATCGGCGAGCCGCGGAACGGTCCCCGCCAGCACGCGGGACAGCACCGTGCGGCCGGTCCGGCGCGCCAGCATCTCGGGGGTCGCACCGATCAGGCCGTCGACGCTGAAGGTCCAGCAGGAGCGGTAGCGCCGGGCCAGATCGCGCAGCACGGCATCGACCCGGATGGGCGCGGGGCTGCGCGCCACGAGGTCGCGGGCCAGCACGACCTTGCCGGCCTCTCCGGCCTGGATCCGCCGCACCGCTGCGGCGACCGCGCTCATCCATGCCGAGGCGCTCAGCGCCCCATCGGCGTACGACACTGCGGTGTCGATCGGAGCCGATGCGCTCGCGGCCGCTGACGGCGTCGCGTCAACCGGATGCAGCGGCGGGTGCACCGCAGTCGCTCCGGAGTACGACGTCAGCCACGCCCGGCCGTCGCGGCGGCCGATGACGACGGCCGGAACGACGAAGGTCGCCTCACCGGTCCGCTCGTCGAACGGGAGGCTGCCGAACATGAGCGGGCCGGTCCCCCAGGCGCTGACCTCGTCGACGACGTCGAATCCACCGGATGTGGCCCGCCACCAGCGCATCGCGGTGGTCGCGGCGCCGGGGCCGCGCAGCCGCAGCCTGGCCGCGGCCCCCCAACCGATCAGGCCGGCGCCGTCGCGCACCCAGGACACGACATCGCGGGCGGGAAGGAGAGTGGCGAGGTCGCCGGGATCGGTTATCTCGCGGGTGGTGGCCCGCACCCGTCCGTTCGCCAGTGGACCGGTGGCTTCCGGCACGGCGCTGGGCAGGACGGTCACGGCTTCCAGAGTACGGTCACCCGGCCGACGCGAGGAGCGCAACTCTGCGAGGCTGACCACATGTACCGAATCACCGGGGAGGCGGGTTCCCGCGCGTTTCGCCTGTCCCGAGCACCGACGCGGTGCTCGCGACGCTCAATGGTTGCGGGTTCCCGCGCGCTTCGCCTGTCCCGAGCACCGACGCGGTGCTCGCGACGCTCATGAAGCGGCTGCAGCACGAGGACCGCACCACCGGGACCGTCGGCGGGTCGAGGGCCACGCTCGGCAAGCAGCCCGCGCAGATTGCGGCGATGTTCGATCGGGTCGCGCGCCGGTACGACCTGGTCAACACGGTGATGACCGGCGGGATGGACCGGCTCTGGCGCAGCGCCGCCCGCCGCGCCCTCGACTGCCGCAGCACCGAGCGGGTGCTCGATCTCGCCGCCGGTACCGGCGTCTCGACGGCGGAGCTGGCTCGGTCCGGCGCGTACGTGGTCGGCTGCGATTTCGCGATCGAGATGCTGCGCGCCGGCCGGCACCGGGGCGTGCCGATGGTGGCCGGCGACGCGCTCGCGCTGCCGTTCACCGACGGGTCCTTCGATGCCGTCACGATCTCCTTCGGCTTGCGCAACGTCGTCGACGTCGACGCGGTGCTGCGCGAGCTGTGGCGGATCACCCGGCCGGGGGGCCGGCTCGTGGTCTGTGAGGTGAGCCACCCCCCGCTCAGGGCGCTCTCGGCGGCGTACGACCTCTACATGCGGCGCGTCATGCCGACGATCGCCAGCGTGGTCGCCAGCAATCCGACGGCGTACCGCTACCTCTCGGAGTCGGCTGCGGCGTGGCCCCGCCAATCCGAGCTCGCCGGCATGATCACGGGTGCCGGATGGGCCGACGTCCGCTGGCACAACCTGACCGGCGGCGTGGTCGCCCTGCACCATGCGGCGCGCCCCGCCTGACCCTGCCCTCGTCCACCGCACCACGACGGCCGCTACGACACGTGGCCTACTCGTCGTACCGCCCGGCGAGATGACAGCCCCGACCGTTGACCCGTAACCTCACGAGTGGGCCGTATGAAGGAGACACGATGGCGCTGCTCGACAAGATCAAGGACATGCTCAAGGGCCGCGAGGGCCAGGTGCGTAAGGCGACGGACAAGGTCGGCGGCGCGGTCGGCAAGGTCGGCGAGTTCGTCGATGAGAAGACCAAGGGCAAGTACTCCGACAAGATCCAGTCCGCCGAAGAGAAGGCGGCACATGGCGTGCAGGCAGCCGGCGGCAAGCTCGCCGACCTCGCACACGGCGAGCCCGGCGCGCCCGGCGCCCCGACCGGAACGGGCGGTGCGGCCGGAACGGGCGGTGCGGCCGAAACGGGCGGTGCTGCCGGAACCGGCGCGGCATCGGCTCCGGCCGACACCGCCGGGTCAACACCGGGTGCCACCGGGTCCGCGACGGACGCGGCCGGGCCGACGACCGGCGCGACGAGCGACGCCGCGACGGACGGCGCACCCAAGCCCGAGGGGTCTTAACCGCCGCCGGCACCAGGCCGTCGAAATCGCGGCTTCCCACCCGGTCTAGACTTCGTGAACGGATTCACAAGGCCGATTCATAAGGCCACTTGATCCAGGATCAGGAGTCATGCAACGGATTGGGAAGCCGTGACCGGAGTGCCTATCGACGCCCTCGGCCGTGCTCGCCGGACCGGCAGCGCCGGTCCGGCCGAGAGTGCCGACGTCATCGTCGTCGGCTGCGGCCCATCCGGCGCCACGGCGGCGTACTACCTGGCGCAGGCCGGTCTTGACGTCCTCGTGCTGGAGAAGACCGCGTTCCCGCGGGAGAAGGTCTGCGGCGACGGTCTGACCCCCCGCGCCGTCAAGAGCCTGATCGCCATGGGCGTCGACATCGGCACCGACGAGCGGCCGAGCGGCTGGATCCGCAACAAGGGGCTTCGGGTCATCGGTGGTGGGCTTCGGCTCGAGCTGCCCTGGCCGGACCTCGCCAGCTATCCCGGTTTCGGCCTGGTGCGCACCCGCTACGACTTCGACGACATCCTTGCCGCCCGGGCCCGATCGGCCGGCGTCAAGATCCTCGAGCAGACCGGTGTGACCGGAACGCTGCAGGACGACCGCGGCCGTGTCGTCGGCGTGTCGGCGAGCGCCGGCGCCGAGAAACGACCGGTCGAATACCGCGCCCCACTGGTGATCGCCGCTGACGGTGTCGGCGGCCGGCTCGCCCGCTCCGTCGGGATCGGGCGGCGCGAGGACCGGCCGATGGGGGTCGCGGTACGCCGGTACTTCCGGTCGCCGCGGCACGACGACGACTATCTCGAATCCTGGCTCGAGCTGCGCGCCGCGCCGGGAGCCACGGCGGCCCGGCGCAAGGACAAACTGCTTCCCGGCTACGGGTGGATCTTCGGTGTCGGTGACGGCACGTCCAATGTCGGGCTCGGCCTGTTGAACAGCTCGGGCGCCTTTCGCGACACCGATTACCGCTCGCTGCTGAAGGCATGGCTGGCCGCGCTACCGCCGGAGTGGGGATTTGTCGAGGAGAACGCCACCGGCCCGGTCCGTGGCGGCGGCCTGCCGATGGGCTTCAACCGCACCCCGCACTACCGAGACGGTCTGCTGCTTGCCGGCGACGCCGGCGGGGCGGTCAACCCGTTCAATGGCGAGGGCATCGCCTACGCGATGGAGACCGGCAAGGCCGCCGCAGAGGTCGTCGCGCAGGCCGTGGCGCGGCCGACGGGGCCGGCCCGCGAGGCCGCGCTGGCGGCGTACCCGCAATTCCTGCGCGACAATTACGGCGCCTATTACCGCCTGGGCGCGATCTTCGTGAAGCTGATCGGGCATCCGCAGGTGATGCGGATCGCGACCCAGCACGGAATGCCGCATCCGATGCTGATGAAGTTCGTCCTGAAGCTGCTCGCCAACCTTTCCGAGCCCACTGGCGGTGACGCGCACGACCGCATCATCGCGGCGCTGACGAAGCTGGTACCCGCCGAATGAATGGCACATATCGACGGCCTACCGCTACCGGTGGGCCGCGCGAAACCGGCACCGCGCGACGGCCTAGAGTTGTCTCGTTTGCGCGCACGACCTGCGTGTTCGCCCAGCGGTCGAGACGTGCGGTATCAGGGGCCACCGGAAGGCGAAACCGGATCCGGCGGCGGGAGGATGGAGGCATCGGATGGACCTGACTCTCACCCCCTACATTCCCATCGTCTTCCTGTCCGTGGTGGCGGTCGGGTTCGCGGTGGTCTCCGTCGTGCTGTCGACGATCATGGGTCCGCGGCGCTACAACCGGGCCAAGTACGACGCGTACGAGTGCGGGATCGAGCCGAGCCCGCAGCCGGTGGGCGGCGGGCGGGTCCCCGTGAAGTTCTACCTGACGGCGATGCTCTTCATCGTCTTCGACATCGAGATCGTCTTCGTCTACCCCTACGCGGTGGCCAACCGCGCGCTCGGCGTCTTCGGGGTCGTCGAGATCGTGCTGTTCGTCGCCACCGTGTTCGTCGCGTACGCCTACGTGTGGCGGCGCGGCGGTCTTGACTGGAATTAACCGGAAGAGGACGCAACCGCCGTGGGTCTGGAAGAGAAGCTCCCGAACGGGATACTGCTGACGAGCCTGGAAAAGGTCGTCAACTACACCCGCAAGGCGTCGGTCTGGCCGGCGACCTTCGGCCTGGCGTGCTGCGCCATCGAGATGATGGCCGTCGGCGGCTCTCGCCACGACATCGCCCGATTCGGCATGGAGCGATTCTCCGCATCACCTCGGCAGGCGGATCTGATGATCGTCGCCGGTCGAGTCAGCCAGAAGATGGCGCCGGTGCTGCGGCAGATCTACGACCAGATGCCCAACCCGAAATGGGTGCTGTCGATGGGCGTTTGCGCGACCTCGGGCGGCATGTTCAACAATTACGCGATCGTGCAGGGCGTCGACCACGTCGTACCCGTCGACATGTACCTGCCCGGCTGCCCGCCGCGGCCGGAAATGCTGCTCGATGCGATCCTGAAACTGCACGAGAAGATCATGCATGAGCCGCTCGGACCCAAGCGGGCCAAGCAGCTGCGCGACAACCCGCCGGAGCGGGTCGGCATCACGCCTTCCTCGCTCGCCTACGCGCCGGCCAACGGGCGCCGCAACCCGCTCGGCCTGCCCACGTATCGGGCCAGGGAAGGCGAGCTGCCGCAGTTCCCGGGCGGCGTGCCGTCCGAGCCCGGCCCGCGGAACGGGCGGGGCCAGGAGTCGTCCCGATGAGCGACACGAGAGCCGCCGTGAGGGTGTGTCGATTGACGAGGCAGCGGGTTTCGTCGACCGACGAGGGGGCGAGCCGAGCGAGGTACGAGCGAGGCGCGCAGCGACCGGGGCGATCGACCAGAGGCAATGAGGAGCTCGCGACGGGGCGCGCAGCGACCGAGGAGGTCGCGCAGTGAGCGACGACCGGCCGGCGCAGCCGCGGAACCTGGGCCATCCCGAGCGCGAGGAGTCGACCGTCGAGCAGACGACGGTCGATGAGGGCCAGCCCGGCGTTCAACGACCCAGGTCGGCCGGCGGACCGCCGCCGGCGCCGGTACGCCACGGCATGTTCGGCGTCACCGGGACGGGCGATACGTCCGGGTACGGCGGCCTGCGCAAGCGCGGTGCCGTCCCCTTGCCGACCCAGCGTCCGTACGGCGGTTATTTCGACGAGGTCGTCGACGCTATTTCGGCGGCCTACCCGGCGTACCCCGAGACGGTGCAGAGCGTCGTGGTGGACCGCGGCGAGATCACCCTCTACGTGCGGAAGGAGAGCATCGCCGATCTGGCCAAGGCGATGCGTGATGACCCGGCGCTGCGGTTCGAGCTGCTCGCGTCGCTGTCCGGCGTCGACTACGGCCCCGGCCCGGATGATCCGGGCGTCGAGGGCGAGCGCATCGGTTCCGCCGACCCCGACCGCCTGCACGTCTGCTATCACCTGCTGTCGATGACCTACCGGCGGCGGCTCCGGCTCGAGGTCGCGGCCAGCGACGCCGACCCGCACGTGCCCACCGTGACCGGCGTCTATCCGACGGCGGACTGGCAGGAGCGCGAGACCTACGACATGTTCGGCGTGATCTTCGACGGGCACCCGGCCCTGACGCGGATCCTCATGCCGGACGACTGGGACGGCCACCCGCAGCGCAAGGACTATCCGCTGGGTGGCATCTCGGTCGAGTACAAGGGGGCGCACATTCCTCCGCCGGATGAAAGGCGGGCCTACCGTTGAGCGTGCGCCGACTGACGAGGGAGCGAGCATCCGAGGAGCGTGCGATGAGGCGCGCAGCGACTGAGGAGGTCGCGCGATGAGCATTGGCCATGACGAGTACGCGAGCGCTCGGGAGACGACCGAGGGACGGGTCTACACCGTCACCGGCGGCGACTGGGACGAAACCTTCGGCCACGGCAATTTCGGGGGCGGCGAGATCCCCGACGAGGACCGCATCGTCGTCAACATGGGCCCCCAGCACCCGTCGACGCACGGCGTGCTGCGGATCGTGCTCGAACTCGAAGGCGAGACGGTCACCGATGCGCGTGCCGTCGTCGGCTTCCTGCACACCGGCATCGAGAAGAACTGCGAGTTCCGCACCTGGACGCAGGCGGTCACGTTCCTGACCCGCGCCGACTACCTGTCGCCGGTCTTCAACGAGACCGGCTACTGCATGGGCGTGGAGAAGCTGCTCGGCATCGCGGTGCCGGAACGGGCCGTCACGATCCGGGTGATCATGATGGAGCTCAACCGGATCGCGTCGCACCTCGTGTGGCTGGCGACGGGCGGCAACGAGCTGGGCGCCACCACGCCGATGACCGACGGCTTCATGGATCGCGAGCGGATCCTCGACATCTTCGAGATGGCCTCGGGCCTGCGCATGAACATGGCCTACGTCCGCCCCGGCGGCCTGTCCCAGGACCTGCCCCCGGGGACGATCGAGGAGATCCGGGGGCTCGTTCCCTACCTGCGCAAGCGGGTTGACTGGTACGAAGGCCTGCTGACCGGGCAGCCGGTCTTCTACAAGCGACTCAAGGAAGTTGGCTTCATCGACGTGCCGGGGTGCCTCGCGCTCGGGATCACCGGCCCGGTGCTGCGCGCGGCCGGCTTGCCGTGGGATCTGCGCAAGACGATGCCGTACGCCGGCTATGAGAATTACGAGTTTGACGTGCCGACGCACACCGACAGCGACTGCTTCGCGCGTTATCTCGTCCGGATGGAGGAGATGCGGCAGTCCTGCAACATCATCGAGCAGGCGCTCGACCGGCTCGAGCCGGGGCCGGTGATGGTGCTGGACAAGAAGGTCGCATGGCCCTCTCAGCTCGCCCTCGGCGGCGACGGGATCGGCAACTCCCTCGGGCACGTCCGCCACATCATGGGGCAGTCGATGGAGGCGCTGATCCACCACTTCAAGCTGGTGACCGAGGGCTTCCGCGTCCCGGCTGGGCAGGTCTACTCACCCGTCGAGGGCCCCCGCGGCGAGCTCGGCTATCACATCGTCTCGGACGGCGGCACCAGGCCGTATCGCGTGCACGTGCGCGAACCATGCTTCATCAACCTGCAGGCCGTCGGACCGATGCTTGAGGGCGGGATGGTCGGCGACGCCGTCGTGTCGATCGCCTCGCTCGACCCGGTGATCGGGGGCACCGACCGATGACCGCATCCCGACATTTGGCGGCGGTACGTCGTCTACGACGTCAAGCCGCCACAACTACGAGGCGCGGACCATCTGAGGAGGTCGGGCGGTGACACAGGCTCGGGTCTTCGACGAGAAGACCGCAAAGGAGGCGAAGCAGATCATCGCGCGTTACCCGCGGCCGCGCTCGGCGCTGCTGCCGATGCTGCACCTGGTGCAGTCGGTGGAGGGCTTTGTGAGCCCCGGCGGGATCGCGTTCTGCGCAGAGCAGCTCGATATCACACCGGCGCAGGTCGGCGCGGTGGCGACGTTCTACACGATGTACAAGCGGCACCCGACGGGCGATCACCTCGTCTCGGTCTGCACCAACACGCTGTGCGGCCTGCTCGGCGGCGACGAGATCTACGCGGCGCTGGCGCAGAAGCTCGGCGTCGGGCATGACGAGACGACGGCGGACGGCACGATCACGTTCGAGCATGCCGAATGCCTCGCGGCGTGCGACTATGCGCCCGTCGTGACCGTCGACTATGAGTTCTACGACCAGCAGACGGTGGAGTCGGCCGAGCAGCTCATCGACGAGTTGCGGGCCGGCAGCAGGCCGCAGCCCAGCCGCGGCGCGCCGCTGTGCACGTTCAAGGAGGTCTCTCGGGTGCTCGCCGGTTTCACCGACGACGGGTCGGCGGTCGAGGGCGCGGGCACCGGCGTACCGACCCTCGCCGGGCTCAGGCTCGCGCGGGAGCGCGGCGAGACGGCACCGGCCTACGACCCGGCGACGCCAGTGCCACCGCTTCCTCCGAAGGAGGAGAAGAAGTAGATGCCGCTCACACCCGTCCTCACCAAGCGCTGGGACGTCCCGCAGTCCTGGTCACTTTCGACCTACGAGTCGCTCGAGGGCTACCAGGCGCTGCGCAAGGCCCTCGCGTGCGAGCCGAAACAGCTCGTGCAGACGATGTCGTCGGCGACGCTGCGCGGCCGCGGCGGTGGCGGCTTCGGCACCGGCATGAAGTGGGACTTCATCAACGACGACGGCAAGGCGCACTACCTTGTCGTCAACGCCGATGAGGGCGAGCCGGGCACCTGCCGGGACGCCCCGCTGATGATCTGTGATCCGCACTCGCTGATCGAGGGCATCGTGATCGCCAGCTACGCGGTGCGCTGCAACCACGCGTTCATCTACGTGCGCGGCGAGCTGATCCATGCCCGCCGGCGGCTGGACAACGCCGTCCGCGAGGCCTATGCCGCCGGCTACCTGGGCAAGAACATCCTCGACTCGGGATTCGACCTCGAGATCACCATCCACTCCGGAGCCGGTGCCTACATCTGCGGCGAGGAGACGGCGCTGCTCGACTCGCTCGAGGGCTACCGCGGCCAGCCGCGGTTGAAGCCGCCGTTTCCGGCCATCGCCGGGCTCTATCAGCTGCCGACGGTCGTCAACAACGTGGGCACGCTCGCCTCGGTGCCGTCGATCATCCTGGCCGGTCCTGACTGGTGGACGGCCATGGGCACCGAGAAATCCCCGGGCACGGCGATCCACTCGGTCTCCGGCCGGGTCAAGCGGCCGGGCCAGTACGAGGCGCCGCTCGGCTCGACGCTGCGGGAGATACTCGAGATGGCCGGCGGCATGCGGGACGGTCACGAGCTGAAGTTCTGGACGTCCGGCGGCGCCTCGCTGCCGCTGCTGACCGCCGAGCACATCGACGTACCGATGGACTTCAACTCGCCGCTGGGCAACATCGCCGGCACCGGCGCGATGATGATCTTCGACGACTCCGACTGCATCGTGCGCGCGGTGAAGAAGTGGAGCGAGTTCTACGCCCACGAGTCGTGCGGCAAGTGCACCCCGTGCCGCGAGGGCACCTACTGGTACGTGCAAATATACGAGCGGCTGGAGCGCGGCGAGGCCACCTCCCGCGACATCGACCTGCTGCTCGACATCTCCGACAGCATCCTCGGCCGGGCGTTCTGCCCGCTCGGCGACGGCGCCACCAGCCCGGTGACCGCGTCGATCAAGTACTTCCGGGACGAGTACGTCGCGCACTACGAGAGGGGTGGGTGCCCGTTCGGCAAGGCACCCGCCGCCTCGTCTCATGTCATGGCAGGAGCCCACTGAGAATGACGACTGCCCCCGAGACCACGGAGCAGAAGCCCGATCTCGTCACCGTCACCATCGACGGCTTCGAGATCAGCGTTCCCAAGGGCACCCTGATCATCCGTGCCGCGGAACAGCTCGGTATTTCGATCCCGCGGTTCTGTGACCACCCGCTGCTGGACCCGGTCGGCGCCTGCCGGCAGTGCCTGGTCGAGGTCCCCGACATGGGCAACGGCCGCGGCATGCCCAAGCCGCCGGCGTCGTGCACGACGACGGTGATGCCCGGCATGGTCATCAAGACCCAGGTGACCAGCGCGGTGGCCGAGCGCGCGCAGCGCGGCAACATGGAGCTGCTGCTGATCAACCACCCGCTCGATTGCCCGATCTGCGACAAGGGCGGCGAGTGCCCGCTGCAGAACCAGGCGATGAGCTCCGGTGCGCCGGAGAGCCGGTTCCTCGACCGCAAGCGCACCTTCCCCAAGCCGATCGCGATCTCCTCGCAGGTCCTGCTCGACCGCGAGCGGTGCGTGCAATGCGCCCGGTGCACCCGATTCTCCGACCAGGTCGCCGGCGACGCCTTCATCGATCTGTTCGAGCGCAGCGCCAACGAGCAGGTGGCGATCGCCGAGGGCCATCCGTTCCAGTCCTACTTCTCCGGCAACACCGTGCAGATCTGCCCGGTCGGCGCGCTCACCGGCGCGTCGTACCGCTTCCGATCCCGGCCGTTCGACCTGGTCTCCACACCCTCGATCTGCGAGCACTGCGCCGCCGGCTGCGCGCAGCGCACCGACTGGCGTCGCGGCAAGGTGCTGCGCCGGCTGGCCGGTAACGATCCCGAGGTCAACGAGGAGTGGAACTGCGACAAGGGCCGGTGGGCCTTCGCCTACACCGAGCAGCGCGACCGCATCCTCACCCCGCAGGTCCGTGCCGAGGACGGCGAGCTGCACGAGGCGTCGTGGCCCGAGGCACTCGAGCGGGCCGCTGCCGGCCTGCGGCAGGCCCGCGAGCACGGCGGGGTCGGGGTGCTCCCTGGCGGCCGGCTGACCTACGAGGACGCCTACAGCTATGCCAAGTTCGCGCGCACGGTGCTCGGCACCAATGACATCGACGCGCGGGCCCGGCCGCATTCGCCTGAAGAGCAGCGGTTCCTCGCCGAGCGGGTCGCCGGCGTGCGCGAGGATGCCGGTGTCACCTACGCCGATCTCGGGGCCGCGCCGACCGTGCTGCTGGCCGGTCTCGAGCCCGAGGAGGAGTCGCCGATCCTCTTCTTGCGGTTGCGCAAGGCGGTACGCCGCACCCGGCTCGCGGTCTTCTCGATCGCGCCATTCGCGACGCGAGGGCTCACCAAGCTCGACGGCATCCTGATCCCGACCCGTCCCGGCGCCGAGCGGCTGGCACTGGCCACCGCGCCCGAGAATGTGACCGAAGCGCTGCGGGCGCCGGGCGCCGTGATCCTCGTCGGCGAGCGGCTGGCCGAGATCCCGGACGCACTGACCGCCGCCGCCGCCCTCGCCGACCGGACCGGGGCGAAGCTGGCATGGATCCCGCGGCGGGCGGGGGAGCGCGGGGCGATCGACGCCGGTGCGTTACCGGGCCTGTTACCCGGCGCTCGCATCGTCGCCGATGCCGCGAGCCGCGACGAGGTCGCGGCCGTGTGGGGCACCGCCGTACCGGAGACCGCGGGGCGTGACCTGACGGGCATGCTGCGGGCGGCCGTTCACGGCGAGCTGGCGGGCCTGCTCGTCGGCGGCGTCGACACCGGCGACCTGCCCGATCCCGAGCTCGCCGAGCGGGCGCTCGAGGCCGCCGGTTTCGTGGTCAGCCTCGAGCTGCGCCGGAGCCCGGTCACCGCACGCGCCGACGTCGTTCTCCCGGTCGCTCCGACGACCCAGAAGGCCGGCAGCTTCATCGACTGGGAAGGTCGCGTGCGGCACTTCGACGAGACCTTCCAGGCCTCGGGAGCGCTCGGCGACGGGCGCGTCCTGCACGCGCTCGCCGAAGAGCTGAATGTCTTTCTGGGACTGCCGACGCCCTCGGCCGCGGCCGCGGAGCTCGACCGGCTGGGCATCGCCCGCCGGGCAACCCGCGACGATTCGGCCGGCCGCAGCGGGTCGCCGGCTGCGCATAGCGCTACCTCGGCCGCGGGACCGGCGACGCCGGGAGCCGCGGACGCCGTACTCGCGACGTGGTCCTACGCGCTCGACGCCGGCCGGATGCAGGACGGCGAGGAGCATCTTGCTGGTACGGCGAAGGCGGCCGGAGCCGTGCTGTCTCCGGCGACCGCGGCCGGTCTCGGCGTGGTGGACGGGGCGGTGGTGACCGTCGCGTCGGAGCATGGTGAGATTTCCGTGCTCGCCCAGGTGGTCGCGTCGATGGTCGACGGTGCGGTCTTCGTCCCGACCAACTCGCTGGGCGCGAATCCCGGCACGGCCGTTCGCAGGAACCTGCGGGTCGGCAACGGTGCCCCAGTACGGCTAAGAGCAATGAGCGGACCGGCGGGAGGTACGGCATGAGGGCGCTGGCCTATGCCCATTCCCTGACCGCCAACTCCTTGAGCGGCAACTCCTTGAGCGGCAACTCCTTGAGCGGCAACTCCTTGAGCGCCGACTCGGCGGGACCGAACCCCACGAACTTCGACTATGGCTCGGAAACGCTCTGGATCATCCTGCTCAAGACCATCGTGCTGTTCGCGTTCCTCATGGTCGTCGCCATGATCATGGTCTGGTGGGAACGCCGGCTGATCTCCTTCATGCAGTACCGCCTCGGCCCCAACCGGCACGGCCCCTTCGGATTGATGCAGGCGTTGGTCGACGGCCTGAAAATCACCTTCAAGGAAGAGATCATCCCGACGTTGGCGGACAAGCCGGTCTACTGGATCGCTCCCGTCCTTTCGGCCGTGCCCGCCTTCGTGACGTTCGCGGTCATCCCGTTCGGACCAGTCGTCAGCATCGCCGGGCATCACACCCCGCTGCAGCTCACCGACTTCGGCGTCGCGGTCCTGCTCTCGCTGGCCTGCTCGTCGATGGGGGTGTACGGCGTCGTCCTCGCGGGCTGGGCGTCGCACTCGACCTACCCGCTGCTCGGCGGTCTGCGCGCGGCCGCGCAGATGGTCTCCTACGAGATCGCGATGGGGCTCGCCCTGGCGTCGGTCTTCGTCCTGGCCGGTTCTCTGTCGCCGAGCGTCATCGTCAGCCAGCAGCACGACCTGTGGTACGCCATCGCGTTGCTGCCGAGCCTGATCATCTACATGATCGCCGGGGTCGCTGAGATCAACCGCGTGCCGTTCGATCTCGCCGAGGGTGAGGGCGAGATCGTCGGCGGCTACCACACCGAGTACTCCTCGATGAAGTTCGTGTTGTTCTACATCTCGGAGTACCTCAACATGACAGCGGTCGCGGCACTGGTCGTGACGCTGTTCTTCGGCGGCTGGCGGTCGCCGTGGCCGATCTCGATCTGGTCGGGCTCCAATTCCGGCTGGTTCCCGCTGATCTGGTTCCTGATCAAGCTGGCGATCGCGATGTCGGTCTTCGTCTGGATCCGTGCCACGCTGCCCCGCCTGCGCTATGACCAGCTGATGGCCCTGGGCTGGAAGGTCATGGTCCCGGCCGCGCTGGCGTGGCTGCTGCTCGTGTCGACCCTGCAGGGACTGCGGGCGGCGAACAAGAGCAACATCACCGTCGCGCTCTCGATCGGCATCCCGGTGATGGTGCTGATCGGGATCTGGTGGATCTGGGACGAGAAGCACGCCCGCGACATCGCCGCGCGCGACGAGGCGCGGACCGAGGCCGCTGTCACCGCCGGCTCCTTTCCGACGCCGCCGATGGACCTCGTCGTACCCCCGTCGCCACGCCTCGCCGTGACCGCCGCAACGCCGGCCGGCGGTGCCGCGACCGAACCCAATCCGGAGGGTGACGGACCGGCCGACTCACCTGGGGACGCGCCGCATGTTTGATGCCGTCAAGGGCTTCGGCCTGACCTTCGCCACGATGTTCGAGAAGAAGGCGACGGTCAGCTACCCGGAGACCGGAGTCATCACCAAGCCGCGCTATCACGGCCGGCACGTGCTCAACCGGCACCCTGACGGTCTGGAGAAGTGCGTCGGCTGCGAGCTGTGCGCCTGGGCCTGTCCGGCCGACGCCATCTACGTCGAGGGCGGTGACAACACCGAGGAGGAGCGGTTCTCCCCCGGCGAGAGGTATGGCCGGATCTACCAGATCAACTACGCGCGGTGCATCTTCTGCGGCCTGTGCATCGAGGCCTGCCCGACCCGGTCGCTGACCATGTCGAACGAGTACGAGCTCGCCGCGGACAGCCGGCACGACCTGATCCTGACCAAGGAGCAGCTGATCGCGCCGCTGCTGCCCGGCATGGAGCAGCCGCCGCACGCGATGCGGCTCGGCGAGGACGAGCAGGACTACTACGTCGGCGCGATGGAGAATCCCGGCGCGAGCGCGGGTGCCGAGGAGGTCAAGCGCGACGACGGGTCGCAGCCGGGCGAGGACCACCCGGTCGACGCGGTCTTCATGCGCCGCGAACGGCTCCAGCCGGCCCGGGGACCCAGGGACGAGGCCGACTCGCAACCCCAGGACACGCCGGCAGCGCAACCACGTGGCCGGCACCGGGGGCGGCGGGGATCCGAATGAGCATTCCGTACGCCGACCGCGGCCAGCAGGTGGAAAGGGGTGCGGGTGGGTAACACCGCAGCTCGAGATCGCTCGCCAGCCCCGCGGCCAGCAGGTGGAAAGGGGTACGGGTGGGTAACACTCTCTCACTAGCAGCAGGCCATACGGGCGCGACGATGGGCCACGGCGAGACGCTGATCTTCTGGATCCTCGGACCCATCAGCGTCATCGGCGCGCTCGGCATGGTGCTGTCCCGCAACGCGGTACACGCGGCGCTGTGGCTCGTGACCACGATGTTCTCGCTCGGCGTCTTCTACGTGATGGAACGCGGCCCGTTCATCGGCTTCGTCCAGATCATCGTTTACACCGGCGCGATCATGATCCTGTTCCTCTTCGTGCTGATGCTGATCGGCCGGGACTCGTCCGACTCGCTCGTGGAAACGCTGAAGGGACAGCGGGTTGCCGCCGTCCTGCTCGGGGGCGGGCTCGCCGTCCTGCTGATCGCGTTCATCGCGAGCGCGCTGGACAAGCAGCGAGCCGTCGGGCTGCAGCAGGCGAGCGCCGACGGCAACCTGCCCGGCATATCCCGGCTGCTGTTCCACGACTACGTCTTCGCCTTCGAGCTCACCAGCGCGCTGTTGATCACGGCCGCGGTGGGGGCGATGGTGCTCGCCAATGTCGAGCGCGGACGCCGGTCGCAGCGCGAGGTGTACGACGAGCGGCTGGCCGGCGGCGACTACCTCGGCCCGAAGCCAGGGCCCGGCGTCTTCGCGCACGGCGATGCGGTGACCCGCCACGCCCTGCTGCCGGACGGCTCCGAGGCGCCGACGAGCGTGATCCGCTCGGCGGAGGTCGCGGGCAAGGAGCAGGAGGCCGTGAGGGCACTCGAGCGGAGGCGTGGCGAATGAGCGAGGAGAAGGCGAAGCCGGAGCGGGAGTCGGCACCATGAGCCCCAATTTCTATCTCTACCTGTCCGCGGTCCTCTTCGCGATCGGCACGGTCGGATTCCTGGTCCGCCGCAACGCGATCGTGGTCTTCATGTGTGTCGAGCTCATGCTCAACGCGGCGAACCTCTCCCTGGTCACGTTCTCGCGGATCAACGGCTCGCTCGACGGTCAGATCATGGCGTTCTTCGTGATGGTGGTGGCCGCGGCCGAGGTCGTGGTCGGGCTCGCCATCATCATGTCGATCTTCCGCGCCCGCCGTACCGCATCGATCGACGACGCCAACTTGCTCAAATACTAACCGCCCGAACTCATAAGCCGGCTAATCACTTCAGAAAGCGACGAGGAAGACACCAGTGGTCAACCAGACGAGCGCGTCCCTCGCCACGGCGTCGGCGAGCGGCGGCCTGCAGCACGGCGCATGGCTGCTGATCGCCGCGCCGCTCGTGTCGGCGCTCATCCTGCTGATCGTGGGCCGTCGCGGCGACAGGTGGGGGCACTACCTCGGCGCCCTCGTCCCGATCGCCTGCTTCGTCTACGCGCTCATCCTCTTTTTCAACCTGCGCGGCAAGGCACCCGACGAGCGCGCCTACAACGTGCACCTGTGGGACTGGATCTCGGTCGGCGGTTTCACGATCGACGCCGGCCTTCGGGTCGACGTGCTCTCCATGTGCTTCGTGCTGCTGATCACCGGCGTCGGCTCGCTGATCCACATCTACTCGCTCGGCTACATGGCGCACGATCCGAAGCGACGGCGATTCTTCGGCTACTTCAACCTGTTCGTCGCGGCCATGCTGCTGCTCGTGCTCGGCAACAGCTACCTCAGCCTGTACGTCGGATGGGAGGGGGTCGGCCTGGCGTCGTACCTGCTCATCGGCTTTTGGACCTACAAGCCGGTGGCGGCCACCGCGGCGAAGAAGGCGTTCCTGATGAACCGCGTCGGCGACGTCGGCCTGAGCATCGCGATCATGCTGATGTTCGCCCAACTCGGCACCGTGTCCTTCGACGGTGTCTTCAGCAACGCCGGAGCCATGTCGGGTACGGCGCTGACGGCGATCGCATTGCTGCTCCTGCTGGGCGCCTGCGGCAAGTCCGGACAGATGCCCCTGCAGGCATGGCTTCCGGATGCCATGGAGGGCCCGACGCCGGTGTCGGCTCTGATCCACGCGGCGACCATGGTCACCGCCGGCGTCTATCTGATCGCCCGGTCCAACCCGATCTTCGACCTGACCCATGACGGTCGCACGGCCGTCGCGGTGGTCGGCGCGGCCACCCTGCTCTATGGATGCGTCGTTGGTTGTGCCTACGACGACATCAAGAAGGTGCTCGCCTATTCCACGGTCAGCCAGATCGGCTACATGTTCCTGGCCGTCGGGCTGGGTCCGGCGGGCTACGCGATCGGCATCATGCACCTGCTCGCGCACGGATTCTTCAAGGCCGGCCTCTTCCTCGGCGCCGGATCGGTCATGCACGCCATGAACGATGAGGTCGACATGCGCAGGTACGGCGGGTTGTGGCGCCTGATGCCGGCCACCTTCGTCACGTTCGGGCTCGGTTATCTCGCCATCATCGGCTTTCCCGGACTCTCGGGATTCTTCACCAAGGACAAGATCATCGAGGCGGCCTTCGACCAGGGCGGCGCGTCCGGCTGGATCCTCGGCCTTTGCGCGCTGCTCGGCGCCGGCCTGACCGCCTTCTACATGACCCGGTTGATGATCATGACCTTCTTCGGCAAGCGCCGCTGGGTCACCGACGCGCACCCGCACGAGGCGCCGATGGTCATGGTGCTGCCGATGGCGCTGCTGGCGATCGGCTCGATCGGCGCGGGCGCATACTTCGTTGTCGGCGGCCGCATGCAGCACTGGCTCGAGCCGGCGCTCGGAAAATCCACGGAGGTCGGGGCCCACACCATCAGCTCGGTCGTGTTGACCGTGCTGACCTTGCTCGTCGTCGCGATCGGCATCGGCGGGGCATTCATGGTCTTCGGCCGGTCCGAGGTCCCGGCGACCGCGCCGAGGACCGTGTCACCGATGACCGTTGCCGCCCGCAAGAACCTTTACGGCGACGCCCTCAACGAGGGCCTGATCGCGCATCCCGGTGAGTGGACGGCCCGCCTACTGGTCTTCACCGACGGCCGGGGTGTGGACGGCCTCGTCGGCGGCGTGGGCGCGCTGCTCGGCGGGACGTCGGCTCGCCTGCGCCGCACCCAGACCGGTTTCGTACGGTCCTACGCGCTGTCGATGCTCGGCGGGACCGTCGTGCTGTTGCTCGCGCTGATGATGGTGAGGTTCGGATGAGGGTGCGTCGATTGACGAGGGAGCGAGCTTCGTCGACCGACGAGGGAGCGAGCATCCGAGCGAGGTACGAGCGAGGCGCGCAGCGACTGAGGAGATCGACCAGAAGCATCGAGGAGCTTGCGACGTGGGGCGCAGCGACTGAGGAGATCGCGCGATGAGTGGACTCTGGTTGATCGTCCTCGGGGCGATCCCGCTGGTCGGTGCGGTCGTGGTCGGGGCGCTGCCCTCCGGTGCGACGATGCCCGGAGAGACGGCGGCCGTCGGCGACGTGGTACCCGCCGAGGCGGCGAGCGCGGCCGTGGCACCGCGCACGGAGGGCACCGCGGCGGCGAAGCTGACGGCGCTGGCCTTCTCCCTCGCCGCGTTCGTGGTCGCGATCATCATCACGGCCCGGTTCGACACGCACAGCAGCGCGCGGTTCCAGGCGGCCAAGTCGTGGGACTGGATCAGGTCCTTCGGCGTGACCTTCTCCGTCGGCGTCGACGGCATCGCGCTGGTGCTGGTGCTGCTTGCGACCCTGCTGGTGCCGGTCGTGATCCTGGCGTCCTGGAACGAGGAGACCCCCGGCGGCCGGAGCCCGAAGGCGTTCTTCGCCTGGCTGCTGGCGCTCGAGGTGATGATGATCGGCGTCTTCGTCGCGACCGACGTCTTCCTCTTCTACGTCTTCTTCGAAGCGATGCTGGTGCCGATGTACTTCCTCATCGGCAGCTACGGCGGGTCGCAGCGCCGCTACGCGGCGATGAAGTTCTTCCTCTACAGCCTGCTGGGCGGTCTCGTCATGCTGGCCGCGGTGATCACGCTGTATTTCGCCAGCCCGGCGCACACCTTCGAATTCGTCAAGCTCGTCGGCACTGTTGACCCGGGATATCAGAAGCTGCTGTTCTTCGGCTTCTTCCTGGCCTTCGCGATCAAGGCGCCGCTGGTGCCGTTCCACACCTGGCTTCCCGACGCCGGTGCCGAGGCGCCGACGGGCGGGGCGGTCCTGCTGGTCGGGGTGCTCGACAAGGTCGGCACGTTCGGCTTCCTGCGCTACTGCCTGCCGCTGTTCCCGGAGGCCTCGCGCTATTTCGCGCCGATGGTGCTGATCCTGTCGGTGGTGGGCATCCTGTACGCCGCGATCGTGGCGTCGGTGCAGCGGGACATGAAGCGGCTCGTGTCCTACACCTCGATCGCGCACTTCGGCTTCATCGCGATGGGCATCTTCGCGTTCACGACGCAGGGTGGCAGTGGCGCGGTCCTCTACATGGTCAACCACGGCCTCTCGACCGGCCTGGTCTTCATCGTGGTGGGCATGCTGATCCAGCGCGGCCGCAGCCGCCAGATCAGCGACTACGGCGGCGTCGCGACCGTCACGCCGTACCTCGCGGGCGTCTTCTTCTTCGCCGGCCTCTCGGCGCTGGGCCTGCCGGGCCTGTCGACGTTCGTGAGCGAGTTCCTGACGTTGGTCGGCACGTTCACCGTGCACAAGACCTACGCCGTCCTGGGCACGGTCGGCATCATCTTCGCCGCGCTCTACGTGCTGTGGATGTACCAGCGGCTCTTCCACGGCCCGGTCAAGGAGAGCGTGCACAAGGAGCGGCTGCGCTCGATCAAGGACATGACCGCGCTCGAGACGGTCGTCGTCGCGCCGCTGGTCGCACTGATCCTGTTCTTCGGCTTCTACCCGCAGCCGCTGCTCGACATCATCAATCCGGCCGTGAAGATCACCATGCATGACGTCGGCAAGCGTGACCCGGCCCAGCACGCAGGGAATGGAGCGAAGCCGTGACCGGCGCAGTCCTCGCCGCGGGCGATTCGATCTCGGCCCCGTCGATCTCCTACTCCGGTCTGGCGCCCGTGCTGATCATCCTGGGCGTGGCGCTCGCCGGCGTGCTGGTCGAGGCCTCGCTTCCCAAGGCCGTGCGGTTCGCCGCCCAGGTCGGGCTCGCGCTGGCGGGTTGCGTCGCGGCGCTGATCGTCGTCATCGTGCTGGCCGGCCGCGCCGGGGAGGTCACTGCGGCCGGGGCGATCGCGGTCGACGGGCCGGCGCTGTTCTGTCAGGGCACGCTCGCGATCCTCGGCATCTTCTCGGTCCTGTTGCTGGCCGAGCGCCGGCTGGACGCGGCCGGTGGTGCGATCGTGGCGCAGGCCGCGCTCACGGTCGGCAGCAGCAACGACCGGATGCAGCGCACCTCGCACGACGTACAGACCGAGGCGTTTCCGCTCTTCGCGTTCGCCCTCGGCGGCATGATGCTGTTCCCGGCGTCGAACAACCTGCTCGTCATGTTCATCGCGCTCGAGGTGCTCTCGCTGCCGCTCTACCTGCTCGCGGGACTGGCCCGGCACCGGCGCCTGCTGTCGCAGGAGGCCGCGGTCAAGTATTTCCTGCTCGGCGCGTTCGCGTCGGCGTTCTTCGTCTACGGCCTGGCGATGCTCTACGGGTACGCCGGAACGGTCTCGCTCGCGGGCATCCGCCAGTCCGCCAGTGTCAGCGACAAGGGTGATCTGTTGCTGCTGCTCGGTTTCGCGCTGCTGGTCGTCGGCATGCTGTTCAAGGGCAACGTGGCCCCGTTCCACTCGTGGACGCCGGATGTCTACCAGGGCTCGCCGAGCCCGGTGACGGCGTTCATGTCGGCGGCGACCAAGGTCGCGGCCTTCGGCGCGCTGCTGCGGGTGTTCTATGTCGCCTTCGCCGATTCGCGCTGGGACTGGCGGCCGATCATGTGGGCGGTCGCGATCACCTCGATGCTGGTCGGGGCGGTCTTCGGTCTGACCCAGACCGACATCAAGCGGATCCTCGCCTACTCCTCGATCGCGCACGCCGGGTTCCTGCTGGTGGGGGTCATCTCGCTCAACGTGCGGGGGATCTCGGGAACCCTGTTCTACCTGCTCACCTACGGCATCGCCTCGCTCGGGGCCTTTGCGGTGGTGTCCCTGGTGCGCGACGATGACGGCGAGGCGACGCACCTGTCCCAGTGGGCGGGGCTGGCCAAGCGCTCGCCGATGGTCGCGGCGGTGATGACGGTCTTCCTGCTGTCCATGGCCGGGATCCCGCTCACCGCCGGCTTCATCGGCAAGTTCGTCATCTTCCAGGCCGGCGTCGACGGCGGGCTCGGCACGCTGGTCGTCATCGCATTGGTGAGCAGCGCGATCGCCGCCTTCTTCTACCTGCGGATCGTTGTCCTGATGTACTTCTCCGACCCGCCCGAGGGTGGGCCGGCGGTGTCGGTGCCGAGCATCTGCACACAGGCGGTGGTGGCCTTGACCGCGGCCGCGACGATCTTCCTGGGCATCATCCCGCAGCCCATCCTGGACGTCGCCCACCGGGCCGTCCCCTTCGTCTCGTGACCGCTGGGCCGGGCCGGCCGTCCGCGGAGGTCACCCCGCCGCCGGCGGACCTGCTCGGCGGCCTTTCCGGGCTGGACCTGGGATCACCGGACTTCGTCTCGATGGTGTGGGATCAGCTCGGCCGGATCGAAACGGCGCTGCGGGATGCCGTCCGCACCGACACTCCCGTGGTCGCCGAGCCGGCGGGGCACCTTGTCGCCGCGGGCGGCAAGCGGTTCCGGCCGCTGCTCGTCGTGCTGGCCGCGCATTTCGGTGATCCCGCCGGCCGGCATGTGGAGCCGGCCGCTGTCGTCGTCGAGCTCACCCACCTCGCGACGCTGTACCACGACGACGTGATGGACGAGGCGGCCGTGCGCCGTGGTGCACCGTCCGCGAACTCCCGCTGGACCAACAGCGTCGCGATCCTGACCGGCGACTTCCTTTTCGCCCGCGCCTCGCACATCACCGCCGACCTCGGTCCCGACGCGGTCCGGTTGCTGTCGCGCACCTTTGAACGGCTGGTCACGGGTCAGATCCGGGAGACGACCCCCGCACCGGCGGGCACCGAGCCGGTGGCCCACTACCTGGGAGTGCTCGGTGACAAGACGGGCTCGCTGATGGTGACGTCGGCGCAGTTCGGTGCCGAGTTCGGCGGCGCCGACCCGGCGCTGGTCGCGCCGCTGAAGGAGTACGGCGAGGCGATCGGCATCGCCTTCCAGCTCTCGGACGACCTGCTGGACATCGCGTCGGAGTCGAGTGAGTCGGGCAAGACGCCGGGCACGGATCTGCGCGAGGGCGTGCACACCCTGCCCGTGCTCTACGCGCTGAGCTCGACCGATCCGGCCGAGGCCAGGCTGCGCGAGCTGCTGTCCTCGGGCCCGCTCGTGGACGACGCCGATCACGCCGAGGCGCTCGACCTGCTGCGCCGCTCGCCGGCGATGGGGCAGGCGCGGATGATCGTCCGCGAGTACGCCGATCGCGCGGCCGCGATCGCGGCCGCATTGCCCGACGTACCCGCCCGCCGGGCGCTGACCGGCCTGGCCGACTACGTGGTCGCGCGCAGCGCCTGACCGCCGACCGCGCATCCGACCTCTCTCCGGATGCTCAGCCGGCCCGCGTGTAGTTGGCGACCGTGCGCTCGAGCCCGCCGGGCCTCGAGCGCAGCAGCCAGGCCGTCCTCAGCTCCTCGATCAGCTCGGGCGGCAGCCCGGGATCGCCTTGGGGATGCCCACCCTCGACCGGCAGCAGCGTCGCGGCGTACCGCGCGATGTGCGTCGCCACGGTGAGCTCACGGCGTACGACGTCGGCGTCGGCGCACCGTGCCGGCGCGGCGGCGATGGCCGAAAGGGCCCGGTCGTACGTCGCGAGCAGCTGGTCGATGCGTTCGGGTGGGAAGGTCGGCAGCTCCTTCTTACGGGCCGTGAGCGCGCGGAAGCTGAGGGTTGTGTACGCCGGGACGCCGTCGGGAATCCGCCACGCCGTGCCGAGCTCGACCAACGCCCGACCCAGCGCTGCACTGGGGTCGTCGAAGACGTTCCGGCTCAGCGCGTCGGCGAGATCGACATCCTTGTTGGCCTGAAGGCACCAGCTGGCACCGCCGGCGAAGACGATCGGCCCGAAGCTGACCTCGGGCGGCTCGATCCGGCCGAAATCGCCCCAATCGGTGATCATGAAGCCGGTCGAGGAATGCGCGAGGCCGACCTGGGCAGCGTCGATGACATTGGCCCGCGAGTTGTCGATCTTGCCGAGCAACGTGCTCCAGGCCGAGGTACCGGCGGCCACCCAGAACGCAATGCCATTGTCCGCCAGGGGTTTCACATTGCCCGCGAAACCCTCGGTGTGCGCGCCGACGTCGACGCCGAAGGCCTCGAGCTCTGCGGCCATCCTCGCGTCGGCCTCGCTCGGCTCCCTCGGCTCCCTCGGCTCCCTCGGCTCCCTCGGCTCCCTCGGCTCGGGAGCGTCGTACGTCCAGGCCACCGGTGTCGGCTGCCCGCCGAATTCCCGATACAGCGTCGGATCGCCGCGGATCACGTCGGCCCAGAACTGCACGTCGTACCCCTCCGCGGCCAGCGGGTCGATGATCTTCTTCATGTGATCGACGTAGACCCGGCCGCGGCCGCGCGCCTCGACGTCGGCCTTGCTCTTGCCCAGGCCGAGCTCGAAGGTCTCGTCGCCGCCGATATTGATCTTGCGGCTGCGCGTGATGCCCAGCAGCTCGTGGGCGAGCTCGAGCACCAGCTCCGCGTTCTCGTCGGTCGGCGCCAGCAGGCTGGCCGGGTGGTGCCCGCCCCAGATGTCGAAGCCGTCCGGCTTTTCCGCGCGGCGGCGGTACGACGGGTGCTCCAGCCAGCGCTCGAAGTGCCCGAAGGAGTTGATATTGACGACCAGCTCGATGCCGTGCTCTTCACACAATGCGTCGAGCCAGCGGATGTCGTCGGCGGTCATCGGTGACGCGTCGCGCCAGACCTCTTCGTGGTTGGCGTAGGCGAACGTGTGCTCGGTGTACAGCTGCAACTGCGTGTAGCGCGCCATCGCGCAGATCTCGACGTACCGCTCCAGGCACTCGCGGGTCGGGACCCGGTTGCGGCTGATGTCGAGCATGTAGATCCGCGTCGCGAAGTCCGGCCAGTCCTCGATCCGGACGGCCGGCGCGGCGGTTCCGGGCGCCTGCAGCTGCGCGAGCGTCTGCCGGGCATAGCGCAGGCCGGCGCCGTCGCGATGCTCGATGCGCACGCCGTCCGCCCCGGCGGTGAGCCGGTAACCCTGCTCGGGCAGGGTTGAATCCTCGGCGATCCGCGGTTCGGCGGACAGCTCGGCCGTGCCGCCGGTCTCGACGACGGAACGGGGGAAGGGAAAGATCGAAGGCGCCATGAAGGGAATCTAGTGCCCGGCTCCCGACCCGCGATACGGCAGCAGGGGGTGCGTCCGGACGTCAGTGCCGTACGGCGACCGTGCGGACCTCCAACGTCACCGGCGAAATGGAGCGGATCACCTCGGGCATCCGGACGTCGGGATCGTCGTACGCCGCCGCGACGGATCCGCGCGACGCGTCCCGGTCGCGCAGCACGCGGGCCACGCCGTCGGGCCTGTCGCGGGCGGCTTCGGTCGGCGGCCCGCGACCTGTTGCAGGCCGAAACCCAGCTCCTTGAGCGCGACGATCCGGTTCAGCTGAGGCAGCTGGGCGGCATCGTAGTAGCGGTACCCGGTCGACGGATCGACCAGCGCCGGCCGCAGCAGCCCGATGCCGTCGTAGTGCCGGAGCATCCGCACCGAGACCCGGCCGTGCCGGGCGAAGTCACCAATGCTGAACATGGTTGTCTGTCTACGCCATGACACCGTGTCAGGGTCAACCGATCACCGATCACCGATCACTCGGGAGCACGCTGCAACCATAGAACACCTCCCGTTATTGCGCTGAGGTCGCTGGTGCACGCGTGGTCGAGGGCCGTGATCAAGCGGCCGAGAAATCGTCGGTCTCGAGAAAACGCAGCGTCGGAGGTGTAGATCAGTGCGGGCACCGGTTCGTCCACGGCCGTCCGGTGGCGGCGAAGTCGCTCGAAGTCGACCACATTGTTGGTGACCACTGCGCGATCCTCGGTGAGGGCGTGGGCGAGCAGATCCTCGTCGGAGCTCTCCCGTAGGGCCAGGTCGTCCACAACGGCAACGCAATCATGGCCGCGGGCGGTGAGCTCGGTGGCAATGCTCGGGTGAAACATCTCATCCAGCAGCAGGCGAGGACTCACCGGCCAAGGATGGCTTGCTCGCGGTGCCAGCGGTTTTCGGCCTCAGCGGCTTCGGAGTCGGCGCGGACAATCCAGCCATCGATCTCGGCCGGAAACGTCACCCAATACTCAATGGCGCCCCGGACCAGCCGCGCGGGGACTCCGCTGGTGTCAGCGACCAGGCCAACCACGCCCTCGACGTCGAGGCCGGGCTCCGCCGATCTGGCACTGCGCACCGCCCGAGCCACCTCCCACACGTCCGGCCCGCCGATGAGCCGGGGCCGCCGGCCGCCCGGACCGTCGCGGAAGACGATCATTGGATGGTCCTGGCTGCGCAACGCCTCGTCGACTAAGAGATTGGTGGCGGCCGAGGCACTAAGCCCCGGGTGGGCCGCGACAAACCGGGAGAGCCGCGCCGCCACGGCTGGGTCAAAGCGCACGGATGCTGGAGAGGCCACGCCTACAGTGTAGGCGCCTGTCGTCGAGTCGACAGCCTGGCTCACGAGAGGGTCGCGAGCGCCTTGGCTAGATCGGCCTGCTCAGCGGCGAAATCGCGCGGGCGGGGATGATCGGGAGTGTGTCGAGCACCAGGTAGTCGTAGCCCAGGGCGTCCAACTCCGCGATGTCGGCGCATATTTGCTCGAGTGTGCCGACGCCGTAGGCGCGGTCGCGCGGTGCCGCGCTTTCGGCAAGCTGCAGTTTGATCCGTGGCGCCAGCGCTGGTCGCGGGCGCCCGAGACCGGCGGCTGCGAGAGCCGGTACGCCGTGTTTCTGCAGCCAGCCGCGGGGCGGGTTGATCGGGTGCCACGTGTCGGCGTAGTGGGCGACCCGCCGAATCCCCGCGGCGCTCTCGCCGCCGACCCAGATCGGTAGCCGACCGCCACTACGACGTGACCGGATTAGTGGACGTCACCGAGCCCGCAGAAGGATCGGCCGAGAATGCTGTCGGAGATGTCCAGCAGCAGGTCGATGTCTTGCGACGTGGCCTCGCCGCGCTCGAGCCTGGTCGTTGATCTGGACATACCAGAAGGCCCATCATGATTCCTCCCTCATCTCCGCCCCACGCGGCCCGAGATCCCCGACGACCACGGCCAGCCGCCGCGCTGCAAGGATGGATCCATGCGGTACGTCGTGGTGGGCGCGGGAGCGGTCGGCGGCACGATCGGCGGGCGGCTCGCCCAGCACGGCCATGACGTGGTCCTCGTGGCTCGGGGCGCGCACGCCACCGCGCTGCGGGAGCGTGGCCTGGAGCTGCGCACCCCCGACGGCGTGCACCACGTCCGCACCGAAGTTGCGGACGGCGTACCGTCGCTGCGTCTGCGCCCCGGCGACGTCGCGATCCTGGCCACCAAGTCACAGCATTCAACGGCCGCACTTGCCGATCTGGCGGCGCTGTCGATCGATGGTGAGCCGGCTAGCGAGATCGTGCCGATCGCCTGCGCGCAGAACGGCGTCGACAACGAGCGGCTGGCGCTGCGGCTGTTCCGGCGCGTGTACGGCGTCTACGTTGCCCTGCCCGCGACGCACCTCCAG
>JBBSHJ010000007.1:0-55395 GCA_038253135.1 Mycobacteriales bacterium
GGCATCAGCGTCAACGTGACCCTCATCTTCTCCCCGGACCGCTACGACCAGGTGATGGACGCGTTCTTCGCCGGCCTCGAGACGGCCGAGGCCGCAGGCGTCGATCTCGCCCCGATCGGGTCGGTCGCATCGTTCTTCGTCTCGCGCGTCGACACCGAGGTCGACAAGCGGCTGGACGCGATCGGCTCCGGCGAGGCCAAGACGCTGCGCGGGCAGGCCGCGATCGCCAACGCCCGCATCGCCTACGAGCACTACGAGAAGGCGTTCGCCGGTGCGCGCTGGACGGCGCTGGAGGCGGCGGGGGCGAGCGTGCAGCGGCCGCTGTGGGCGTCGACAGGGGTCAAGGACCCGGCGTACGACGACACCAGGTATGTCGTCGAGCTGGTCACCCACGACACGGTCAACACCATGCCCGAGGCCACCCTGGACGCCGTCGATGATCACGCCCAGATCCGCGGCGACACGATCAGGTCCGGCTACCAGGACGCCCATCGGACCATGGCCGCTTTGACGGACGCCGGAATCGACATGGACGACGTCTACGCCGTCCTCGAGTCCGAGGGCGTGGAGAAATTCGACAAGTCCTGGAAGGAGCTGCTCGACACGGTGACGGGTCAGCTCGAGCAGCAGACCGACGTGGCCAACAGCCAGACGTGAGCTGAGCCGGCCCGAGAAGGAAGGCACGTCCGTGACCCATCCGAGTCACCGCCCGATCAATCGGCTGCGCGATCCCCGCGACCGCAGGCTGCCGCGCGTGCCGGAGCCGTGCGCGCTGGTGGTCTTCGGCGTCACGGGCGATCTGGCCCGCAAGAAACTGATCCCGGCCGTCTACGACCTCGCCAACCGCGGTCTGCTGCCGACGAATTTCGTGCTGCTCGGTTTCGCCCGGCGCGACTGGGGGCACGGCGATTTCGAGAATGTCGTCCGGTCGGCGGCGAAGGAGCACGCGCGCACCGCGTGGCGCGAGGAAACGTGGAAACGGCTCTCCGGCAACATCAAGTTCGTGCCAGGCGCGTTCGGCGACGACCGCGCGTTCGACAAGCTGTCGCAGACGCTGAAAGAGCTCAGCGATTCACACGGCATCCAGGGCAACGCCGCATTCTACCTGTCCATCCCGCCGGCACTCTTCCCCACCGTGCTCGAGCAGATGCAGCGCACCGGCATGGCCGATAACTCCGCTTCGGGTGGCTGGCGGCGGGTCGTCGTGGAGAAACCGTTCGGTCACGACCTGGACAGCGCCCGTGACCTGAACAAGCTCGTCGACACCGTCTTCACCGCCGACGACGTATTTCGGATCGACCACTACCTCGGCAAGGAAACCGTCCAGAACATCCTGGCGCTGCGCTTTGCGAACATGTTGTTCGAGCCGGTCTGGAATTCCAATTACGTCGACTCGGTGCAGATCACGATGGCCGAGGACATGGGCATCGGCACGCGGGCGGCGTTCTACGACGCGACCGGCGCGGCGCGCGACGTACTGCAAAACCACCTGCTGCAGCTGCTCGCCCTGACCGCGATGGAGGAGCCGGTCGAATTCTCGGCCGACGCGATCCGCACCGAGAAGCTCAAGGTTCTCCGGGCGATCAGCGTCCCTGCGGACAAGGAGAACTACGCCGTCCGCGGCCAGTACGAGCAGGGCTGGCTGGCTGGGGAGCGCGCGGCCGGCTACCGGCAGGAGGCGGACGTCCCCAAGAATTCCACGACGGAGACCTACGCGGCCGTGCGCTTCGGGGTCGAGACCCGGCGGTGGGCCGGCGTCCCCTTCTATCTCCGTACCGGAAAGCGGCTCCCCCGGCGGGTCACCGAGATCGCCCTCGTCTTCCGCAAGGCGCCGCATCTCCCGTTCGCCGCGACCGACACCGAAGACCTGGGAAACAACCAGCTGGTGATCCGAGTGCAGCCGGACGAGGGCGTGACGATGAAATTCGGTTCGAAGGTGCCGGGCTCGACGATGGAGGTCCGCGATGTCGCGATGGACTTCCTCTACGGCGAGGCCTTCACCGAGTCGAGCCCGGAAGCCTATGAGCGCCTGGTCCTCGACGTCCTGATCGGCGATGCCACGCTCTTCCCCCGCAACGACGAGGTCGAGGCCTCGTGGAACGCGATCGACCCGCTGGAGGACTACTGGGCCGACACGAAGCCCGCCGTCTACCGGGCCGGTGAGTGGGGCCCCCGGGAGAGCGACGAGATGCTGGCGAGCGACGGCCGGCAGTGGCGGCGGCCGTGAAGACCGCCGACGCACTCCCTACCGCGGAGGCGGCAGGAAGCACCGCCGACGCACTCCCTACCGCGGAGGCAGCAGGAAGCACCGCCGACGCACTCCCGTCCGCGGAGGCGGCAGCGGAAATTGATCAACGATTGGGGACCGTCGTATGACGACGTTGTGGGACACGACCGGCAGTGACGTCGTCAAGGCTCTCGCCGCCGCTCGGCGTACCGGCGGTGCGATCACGTCGGGTACGGCGTTGACGCTGATCGTCGTCGCCGACGAGCGCAACGTGCCCGAGGCCGAGACCGCAGCGACCTTCGCGGCGTCCGCGCACCCGTGCCGGGTGCTGCTTGTCGTCCGCCGCGAGATCAGCGCGCCGGCCCCACGGCTGGACGCCGAGGTGCAGATCGGTGGCCGGCTCGGCCCGGGCGAGTCTGTCGTGATGCGGATGTACGGCCGGCTCGCGCTGCACGCGGAGTCGGTGACGCTGCCGCTGCTGGCGCCGGACGTCCCGGTGGTGACGTGGTGGCTCGGCAACCCGCCGGATGCGATCTCCCACGACCCGCTCGGGGTCTTCGCCGACCGGCGGATCACCGACTGCGGTTTTCCCAAGGATCAGGTCGCCGCTCTCGACGCCCGGGCCGCGGACTTCGCCCCCGGCGACACGGATCTGGCCTGGACGCGCACGACTAACTGGCGCGCGCAGCTGGCGTCGGCCGCCGACTCGGCCGTGCACCGGATCACCGGCGCCACAGTCTACGGCAAGGAGACCAACCCCACCGCCCGCCTGCTGGCCGGATGGCTGACCAGCCGGCTGGGCGTCAGGGTGCCGATCGAGCGGGAGCGCGGCCCGGCGGTATCCGCGGTGACCCTGACCGGAGCCGGCGAGGAGACCATCACGCTGCGCCGGAGCGAGGACGGCCAGGCGCTGCTCGAACGCGACGGGCTCGCCACCACGAGCGTGCCGATGCAGGCCCGCGACCTCGGTGACCTGCTGGCCGAGGAGCTGCACCGGATCGACGCTGACATCCCCTACGCCGACGCGCTCGGCGCGGCGACCGGCCGGCGGGCGCTGGCCGACCGGGCGCCCATCCGGGTGCACGTCTGGCATGACCCGGCCCGCCGCCGCAGCCGCACGCCGGGCGCCGGCGACGCCGGCCCGGCCAGGATGGCCGCCACGAAGAAGACGACGGCGCCCAGGAAGAGCCCGGCGCCGGTCACGAAGGCGGCCAAGGTCAAGAAGGCGAGCACGCCGGCACCGAGCAAGGCCACCGCGGCCAAGGCCGCCAGCAAGAAGGCGACCGGGCGGGGCGGCGTCGCCAAGACCGCCGACCGGGCGCATACCGACAAGAAACCGCTCCACGGCAAGGTGCGTGACGTCGGCACGGGGAGCTGACGGTGTCAGATGCCCCCCAGGTCGTCGTCCTGCACTCGCCCGAGCTGCTGGCCACCTCCGTCGCCGCCCGGCTGATCACCCGGTTGATCGACGCCCAGGCGGCGCGCGGCGCTGCGTCAGCGGTGCTGACCGGCGGCGGGCTCGGCGCGCAGGTGCTCGGCGCGGTCTGTGACTCCCCTGCACGCGATGCGGTCGACTGGCGCCGGGTCGACATCTGGTGGGGGGACGAGCGCTACGTCCCGGCCGACGATCCGGAGCGCAACGACAGGCAGGCCCGCGCGGCGCTGCTCGAGGCATTGCCCCTGGACCCCGCCCGCGTGCACGCCTTCGCCGCCTCGGACGGGCGGTACGGCTCGGACGCGGAGGCGGCGGCAGCGGCGTACGCCGACGAGCTGGCCGCGGCGGCGCAGCCGGAGGACCACGGGCCGGTGCCGACCTTCGACGTCTTGATGCTGGGTGTCGGCGAGGAGGGGCACGTCGCGTCGATCTTCCCGGAGTCGCCGGCGACGTACGACGCGCGGTCGGTGGTCGCCGTCCATGGCTCGCCGAAGCCGCCGCCGATACGGCTCTCGCTCACCTTTTCCGCGATCGGCGCCGCACACGAGGTGTGGCTCTGCGCCGCGGGTGCGGCGAAGGCCGCCGCGGTCTCGATGGCGCTCACCGGCGCCGGGCCGGCGCAGGTGCCGGCCGCCGGAGCCCGCGGCCGGTCGCGGACCCTGTGGCTGCTGGACACCGCGGCCGCGAGCAAACTCCCCCGCGACCTGGCCCGGCTCCCGCTGGCCTGACCGGCCGCCTCGCCTCGCTCAGCGGCCGCGGTTCTCCTTGAGCTTGGCGAGGGCCTCGTCCAGGATCGCCGCGCCGTCCTTGTCGCTGCGCCGCTCCCGCACGTAGGCGAGATGGGTCTTGTAGGGCTCGTTGCGGGGCGGCGCGGGCGGCGCCTCCTCGGCCTGCCCGGCCGGAAGGCCGCACCGCGGGCAGTCCCACGTCTCGGGCACCTCCGCGTCAAGCGCGAAGGACGGATTGGTCCGGTGCCCGTTGGCGCACCAGAACGAGATGAACTGGCGGGGCGCGCTTTCCCCGCGCTCCGCCTCACCCATCGGGCCGGAACCAACTCGGGTCCCGCGGATGGCGTTACCACCTGCCACAGTCAATCGATCCTCTCTGCATCAGGTCCGGTTGGGACGCGCCGTACATATGAACCGGTGAACGTATGACCGGCGATGGATCACTTGTAGAGCAGCAATAATCCGATCACACACAGCGCCCAGATCGCGCCGACGAAGATGGTCAAACGGTCGAGATTCTTCTCGACCACGGAGGAGCCCGAGAGCGATGACGACATCCCGCCGCCGAACATCGAGGACAGCCCCCCGCCCTTGCCGCGGTGCAACAGGATCAGTATGACCAAGCCGAAACTCGTGAGCAGGAGCACGATCGACAGCGCAAGGGTCATCGCGGAGCGCCTTCCTGGATTGCCGGTCTCGCCCCACGATACCCGCACACCCCGCCTGGCCCGACCCGGACAGCGGCGGCGCCCTGCGAACGAGGCCATGCCGGCGTACGCCGACGGCGTGCCGGCCCCGCCGCCCATCGGGTAGACCGTGGGCGAGTGGCGGGTCTGGCAGGAAACTTGCGGGGTACGACAGGTGACCAGCACCCAGCGCGGCCGCCCGCACCCCTGCCGCTCCCACGCCCGTCTTGTCTTGGAATAACCGGACAACTCGAGGCTGATCTTGTCCGGTTCTCTTAAGACAGGACGGCGTCGGCCGACGGGTCGGCGCCCTGCTCGCCGCTCGGCGCTCCGGGTCAGCGCTCGGCGAGGGCGCGGAACTCATCCGGGACCCGCCCGCCGCCGGAAAAGACCACCGTCGCGTAGCCGACCGCTCGGCGCCCGAACTTGTCGCGGATCGCATCGACGGCCCGGTCCACCGCAGGGTCGGCGGCGACGGCCCGGTCGACCGCCGTCTCCGCGCCGAGCGGAAGGCGCAGCTGCAGGGCCGGCTCGCGCATCAGGTTGGACACCGAGACGGCGAGCAGGCTGATCTCGCGCTCGTCCGGATGGTCGTCGAGGGCGGTCCGCGCGAGCCCGCAGGCGAGATCGGTCAGGCCCAGCGTGCTGCAGAGCGGGTCCGGGATCGTGAGGGAGCGGGTGACCGCACGCAGGTCAGCGAAACGCACGCGCACCGTCACGGTCCGCCCGGCCCGATGCGTCGCGCGCAGCCGCCCGGCCACCCGGTCGGCCAAGAAGCCGAGCGTCGTACGCAGCACCTCCTCGTCGGCGGTACGCCGTCCGAGCGCCGCCTGCGCGCCGACGGAATGCGCCCGCCGTGAGGTCTGGACCCGGCGCGGATCGGAGTCGGACGCCAGCGCCGCGAGCCGCCCGCCGATGGCCCGCCCCAGCAGGTGCTGCACCATCTCGCCCCGTGCGGCCGCCAGCTCGCCGATCGTGCGGATTCCCGCCCGGGCGAGCTGCTCGCGGGTGACGGGACCGACTCCCCACATCAGCTCGACGGGCAACGGGTGCAGGAAGTCCAGCTCGCCGCCCGGCTCGACGACGACCAGCCCGTCGGGTTTGGCAACCTGCGAGGCGACCTTGGCCAGGTGCTTGGTCGATGCCACGCCCACCGAGATGGGCAGCCCGATCTCGGTGCGCACTCTCCGCCGGATCTCGGTGGCCATTCGGGGCGGCGCGCCGAAAAGGTGCACCGCCCCGCCAACGTCGAGAAACGCCTCGTCGATCGAGATGCGCTCCACCAGCGGCGTGAAGTCGCGCAGCACGGACATGACCTGATCGCCCAGCTGCTGGTATTCGCTGTAGTGCCCGCCGACGACCCGCAACGCGGGACACAACTTGCGGGCCCGCCAGCTGGCCATGCCGGAGCGCACCCCGCAGGCTCGCGCCTCGTACGACGCCGCCAGCACGACTCCGCCGCCGACCGCGACCGGCCGGCCGGCCAGCGACGGGTCGAGCAGCTGCTCGACCGAGGCATAGAAGGCGTCCAGATCCGCGTGCAGGATGCTCGCCTCGTCGCGCATATTGTGATTCTATACGAACATAGTGACGATATCGCTGGTCATGCGCGGAGGAGCCGCGCCACCTCGTCGGAGGCGACCAGCCGCTCGAGCTCCCGCTGATCGTCCCGCCAGGCCGAGACGGTCTGCAGCACGGTCCACACGGCCGCCCATCGCCGGGCGCGCTCGGCATCCGCGCCCAGGCACTCGGCGATCTCCGTGGACCGGGCGAGGATCGTGGCCGAGGCGTGATCGCTGGCGAAGAACCCAATGTCCGCGCACGGGTCGCCCGTACGGGGCTTCGGGTCGATCGCGATGTAGCCGGTGGTGTCGAGCAGCAGGTTCTTGAGCAGGAAATCCCCGTGCAGCAATGTCGTTCGGGTCGTGCTCGCACACAGTCGACGCATCGACGATCGGGCGGCCTCGATGCAACGCAGCCCGGCCTCGCCGCGCGTCGGCTCGGACCGCGTACGGCGCTCGAAATCGATGTCGTCGAGGGCGACCCGCTCGAGCTCTGGATAGACCTCCGTGAGGGATCGGAACCGGTGCGACTCATTCGGGGAGCTGTGCAGCCGGTTCAAGAGGTCGGCTGCGGTCGCGGCGGGTACGAGGTGATCGCGCGCGAGCGGCGTACCAGGACTAACGCGTCGCAGCAGCAACGCTCGGAGGTCGGTGTCCACATCAAGGAGCTCGACGGCCGCGCCGGTGTGCCGCCAGGCATGCAGGGCCACCGCCTCATCGATCGCCTCGCCCCGCGTGACAGTCAGCTTCACGACGACGTCGCGGCCCGCCGCCCTGCCGGCAAACACGGCCGACCGATGGCCGCCGTCGAGCACGGAGAGGATCTGCACGCCCCAGCGTCGCTCGCAGACGCGCAGGCGCGCGGCAGTCTCCATGGCGTCATCGTGGCGGCTGTCAGGTACGGGGCAACCGATTTCCCGGCCTGCGTCAATAGGCGACTACTCGGCCGCGGCCGAGTGGTTGACGATTCCCAGGAGGGTGCGAAACCCACCGGGGTGATCGACGTGCATCTTCCCGGACATGCACATCGTTAGCCGGCTATCAAATAGTAGAGGACTCGCCTGTGGAGAACCTTGATTGATGCTCTGAGTGTCGGCCGGCCGAGGTATAATCGAACGTATGGATGACGCGTGCGACGGCGATCGGCAGGAGCACGTTGCCGGCGCCAGCGGGGCTACCACCGGCGGCGCGGGGGCCGGCGTGCCGTCCGTGCCGCCGAGGGCGGCCGATGGGGCGCTGACCGCCGCCGTCGATGGTGTCCTCCGTGCCGACCTCATCGTGTTATCCGATACGGACGTGCTCACGTGCCTTGATGCGGTCGAGCAGGAGCGGTTGCGGTTGGAGGCGGCTCTTACCGCGCTGGTCGGTGAAGCACACAACCGCGGATTGGCGGGAATGGCGGGGTTTCGTTCGACCGGCCTGATGCTGCGATCCCGGTTGCGCTGGCCGGCTCGGGTCGGCAACCGGCGGGCCCGGACCGCCGCGGCGACCGCGACACGGCTGTCCCCCACGGGCGCCGAGCAACCGGCGGACTACCCCAAGCTGGCCCGGTTGATGGCGGAGGGACGGCTCGGCGCCGACGAGGCCGATGCGATCATCACCACGCTCGACAAGATCCCGGCCGAAGAGGACCACACGATCGCCGAAGATGTCTTCGTCGCCGCCCTCGCCGACACCGATCAGGTCGGTGTGACCAGGCTGGTTCGAGGGCTGCACGGGGTGTTGGATCCGGACGGGCCGGAGCCGAAAGACCCAGCCGAGGCAGAGCGGTGGTTCGACTACCGCATCGGCGACGACGGGTCACTGACCGGTCGACTGCGGTTGGACCCGGAGGGCGCCGAATGGTTGCGCACCGCGCTGGATCCATTGGCCAAGCCCGGCCGAGACAATGCCGGCACCTGCAGCGCCGGAACCGAGGATGCAACGGGTATCGATGAGTCCTCAGAGGCACACGCCGGCGAGGCGGACCCGCGGAGCACGGCCGAGCGCAACGCCGATGCGCTGGTCGAGCTCGCCCAGGCCGCGATCCGCGCCGGCGAGCTGCCCGAGCACGGCGGAGAACCACCCCAACTCATCGTCACCATCGGCTGGGAGCAGCTGCGCCGCGGCATCGGCGCGGTCACCCTCAACGACGGCACCCAACTTCCGGTCGAGACCGTGCGGCGGCTGGCGTGCGAGTCCCGCGTGATCCCGGTGGTTCTCGCCGGCAATGGCCGGCCGCTGGATATCGGCCGGACGTCGCGCACCGTGACGCGAGCCCAGCGCCGCGCGGTCACGACCCGGGATCGTCATTGCGCGTTCCGGGATGCGACCAACCCGCGGCCCGCTGCGACGTGCACCACATCATCTCGTGGATCGACGGCGGACAGACCGATCTCGATAATCTCGGGCTGTTATGCCGCTGGCACCACACCGTGGTTCATCACACGGATTGGGAATGTCGGATGATTGACCGCATGCCGAGATTTTTCCCACCGGCCTGGTATCCACCGGGCCTGGCGGCCCGCAGCCGCTTCCGATATCAACCGCTCATCCGCGGCCGCTGCGGCGGCGTCAAAATCCGACATCATGACCGCACATAACTTGCGATTGCTAACAGTCTCTTTAGCTGTTGCCGAAGCGATTCGCTATCGTCACACTGACAATCGTGGATGAAGAGGAGCTCACTTTTCGACTGCGGAACGATCACTACCCGCGATCAGGACGCTTTCCGGGTCGATGGATGGTCGAGAATGCGATGGGACCGAACCCGGTATGGCTCGCGGAAGCGCTGACGGAAGTCATGCCCCTTGCTCCGAACATGCGGATTCTCGATATGGGCTGTGGCAAGGCGATCTCGTCGATCTTCCTTGCCAAGGAGTTCGGTGTAGAGGTGTGGGCGGCAGATCTGTGGGTCCCACCCGACGAGAACTGGCGACGCATCGAACGGGAAGGATTGCAGGGCAAAGTGCATCCGGTTCACGTCGAAGCTCACTCGCTGCCCTTCGCCGAGGCATTCTTCGACGCGCTGATCAGCGTTGATGCGTACCATTACTTTGGCACCGACGATCTGTACATCGGGTACTACTCGCGGTTTGTCCGGCCCGGTGGCGGGATCGGTTTCGTCGTACCTGGCCTCGCGTACGAGTCAGACGAGCTCCCTCCCGACCGCCTTGCGGCGTACTGGAAGTGGGACTTCTGCAGCTTTCACAGCCCCGGCTGGTGGCGTCGACACCTGGAGAAGACCGGACTGGTCACCGTCGAGGTCGCTGATCGCCTACCCGACGGTTGGCGAGACTGGCTCCAATGGAATGAGGTGTGCGATGCGGATCGCGGACAGCCTGGCGACGAGGCAGCGATGCTCCGCACGGATGCCGGCCAGCTGCTTGGCTTCGCAAGAGTGGCTGCGCGACGCCCGGGCTGAGGCGTCGCCGCATTGCGTCTCCACTGCCAGCTCGTACCCACGACGCCGACAATCACGACGAGCACCACGATGCCTGCCATCCGACCGATGTACGTCGGCCGACCAGCGCCGTCAGACGGCGGCGCGGACGATCGCGGTGAACTCATCGGCATCGAGACTGGCGCCGCCCACGAGCGACCCGTCGATGTCGGGCTGCGCGGCGAGCTCGGCCGCGTTGGCCGCCTTGACCGAGCCGCCATAGAGGATGCGGACGCCGTCGGCGAGGTCGCCGGAGTAGCGCTCGGCGAGGGTGTCCCGCAGGGCCGAACACATCTCCTGCGCGTCGTCCGGGGTCGCGGTCCTGCCGGTCCCGATCGCCCACACCGGCTCATAGGCGAGCACGATCTCGCGGGCCTTGGCCGCCCGCAGGTCGGCGAGCCCGGCCCGCAGCTGTGCGGTGGTGTGGGCGACGTGCTCCCCGGCTTCGCGGACCGCAAGCGGCTCACCGACGCACAGGATCGGCGCGATGCCTACGGCGAACGCCGCCCTGGCCTTGGCGGCGACCAGCGCGTCGTCCTCGGCGTGGTACTCGCGTCGCTCCGAGTGCCCGACGACGACGTACGAGCACCCGAGTTTGGCCAGCATCGACCCGGCGATATCGCCGGTGTAAGCGCCCGACGAGTGCGGCGACAAATCCTGCGCGCCGTACTCCAGCGCCAGTTTGTCGCCGTCAACGCAGGTCTGCACGCTGCGAATGTCGGTGAACGGCGGGAGTACGACGACCTCCACCGCCTCGAAGACATCCGGCTTGATCGACGCGGCCAGCTTCTGCACCAGCGCAATGGCCTCGGCGTGGTTGAGGTTCATCTTCCAGTTGCCGGCGACCAGCGGTCGCCGGCCGGCTCGCGCAGCCATCGGTCAGCTCTCCAGCACGTCGACGCCGGGAAGGCGCTTGCCCTCGAGGAACTCCAGCGACGCGCCGCCGCCGGTGGAGATGTGCGAGAAGCCGGACTCATCGAGGCCGAGCTGGCGGATCGCCGCGGCGGAGTCGCCGCCGCCGACCACGGTGAAGGCATCACTGTCGATCAGCGCCTGCGCGATCGCCTTGGTGCCGCCGGCGAACCGCTCGAACTCGAAGACGCCCATCGGACCGTTCCAGAAAACCGTCTTGGCGTCGGCCACCTTGGCCGCGTAGAGCTCGCGCGTCTTCGGCCCCATGTCGATGCCTTCGCGGTCGGCCGGGATCGCGTCGGCCGCGACCACCTCGTAGTCGGCGTCGGGTGCGTAGTCGACCGCTGCGAGCACGTCCACCGGCAAGACCAATTCGACTCCGTTGTGCTTCGCCAGATCAACGAAACCTCGAACGCGATCGACCTGCGCGTCCTCCAGGAGGGAATGCCCAACCTCATAGCCCAACGCCTTGAGAAAGGTGTAGGACATGCCACCGCCGACGATCAGCCGGTCGACCTTGGTCAGCAGATTGGCGATGACACCTAACTTGTCCGAGACCTTGGCACCGCCGAGGATCACGACGAACGGCCGCGCGGGCTCCTCGGTGATCCGTCGGAGCACCTCGGTCTCCCGCTGCACCAGCGTGCCGGCGTAGTGCGGCAGTCGCAGCGCGACGTCGTACACGCTGGCGTGCTTGCGGTGTACGGCGCCGAAGGCGTCGTCGACGTAGGCGTCGGCGAGGGCCGCGAGCCGGTCGGCGAAGGCGCCGCGCTCGGCGTCGTCCTTGCTGGTCTCCGCCGCCTCGAAGCGGACGTTCTCCAGCAGCGCCACGCCACCGTCGGCCAGACCGTCGACGACCTCCCGGGCGCTCGCGCCCACCACGTCCGTCGCCGCGGTGACCTGGCGGCCGAGCAGCTCGCCGAGCCGGATCGCGACCGGAGCGAGGGAGTAGGCCGGGTCGGGCGCGCCCTTGGGCCGGCCGAGGTGCGCGGCCACGATCACCCGGGCGCCGGCCCCGGCGAGCGACGAGATCACCGGGACGCTGGCGCGGATCCTGCCGTCGTCGGTGATGCGATCACCGTCGAGAGGGACCCTTTCGAGAGGGACCCTTTCGAGAGGGACATTGAGGTCGGAGCGGACCAGCACGCGCTTGCCCGCGACCCCCTCGGCGAGGAGGTCGTCGACGGTCCGCACCTCAGAGCTTCGACGCGACGAGCGCGGTCAGGTCGACGAGACGGTTGGAGAAGCCCCACTCGTTGTCGTACCAGCCGACAACCTTGACCTGGTTTCCGATCACCTTGGTCAGACCGGCGTCGTAGATGCAGGACGCCGGATCGGTGACGATGTCGGAGGACACGATCAGGTCCTCGGTGTAGCGCAGGTAGCCCGACAGCGGGCCGTCGGCGGCCGCCTTGTAGGCCGCGTTGACCTCGTCGACGGTCACCTCCCTGGCGAGGGTGACGGTGAGGTCAGTGGCCGATCCGGTCGGCACCGGGATGCGCATCGCGTAACCGTCGAGCTTGCCGTTGAGCTCGGGCAGCACGAGGCCGATCGCCTTGGCCGCGCCGGAGCTGGTCGGCACGACGTTGATCGCCGCGGCGCGGGCGCGGCGAAGGTCCTTGTGCGGGCCGTCCTGCAGGTTCTGGTCCTGGGTGTAGGCGTGCACGGTCGTCATCAGGCCGCACTCGATAATGAAGGCGTCATGCAACACCTTGGCCAGCGGGGCGAGGCAGTTGGTGGTGCAGGAGGCGTTGGAGATGATGGTCTGCGAGCCGTCGTACGCCGAGTCGTTGGCGCCGAGGACAACCGTGAGGTCCTCACCCTTGGCTGGGGCCGAGATGATGACCTTCTGCGCGCCACCCTCGTCGACGTGCTTGCGAGCGGCCGATGCGTCGGTGAAGAAGCCGGTCGACTCGATGACGATGTCGACTCCGAGCTCTTTCCATGGCAGCCGGCCCGGGTCACGCTCGGCCAGGATCTTGATCGTCTTGCCGCCGACCAAGATGCCGTCGTCAACAACGCTGACCTGCTCGGGCAGGGGCCCGAGGATGCTGTCGTACTTGAGGAGGTGAGCCATGGTGGCCACGTCGCCGAGGTCGTTGGCGGCGACGATCTCGATGTCGGCGTCGTGCTTCTGCACGGCGCGGTAGAAATTTCGTCCGATGCGGCCGAAGCCGTTGATTCCCACTCGAATGGTCACGCGGTACTCCCTACGGATGTGCCGATACATGAGGCCTGATAGATGCATGCTGCCGCCGACGCGAGGGGTCGCCGCTACGCCTTCGCCGTCCTCGCCACCCCAGAGTATCGAGCGCGCCCGCCGTACTCCGAATCGGGAGCCCGGGCCTGCGCAAGCTGATGCCGCCTCCGCGGAAAGACGTGCGTCGGCGGAACCTCATGCCGCCTCCGCGGAAAGACGTGCGTCGGCGAAACCTCATGCCGCCTCCGCGGAAAGACGTGCGTCGGCGGGCCGGTGATAATCGACAACCGTGGATGCTGCCGCCCGGACGCTGCCCTGGCCGGATCTGTGGAACGCGCGTGACCTCGGGGGCCTGCCGACGCCGTCGAGACCGACGGCGCCGGGCGCGCTGATCCGCTCCGACAGCCTGGTGCACCTGACCGCGGCCGGCCGGCAGATGCTGCTGGCGAGCGGCGTACGACGGGTGATCGATCTGCGCGCCGCAGACGAGGCGATCGCCGAGCCCGACCCCGAGCTGCCGGCCGGCGCCTATCTGGGCCTCCCGATCCGCGGCGTTGACTATCCAGGGCACGGCAGCGATCCGCGACGTGCCGTGTACCGCACGATGCTCGACGACTACCAGGACCTGATGGCCAGGGCGGTCGGCGCGATCGGATCGGCCCCGCCCGGTGGGGTGCTGGTGCACTGCCACGCCGGGAAGGACCGCACCGGTCTCGTCATCGCGCTCGCGCTGGCCGTGGCCGGCGTACCCGATGCCGACATCGCGGCGGACTACGGCTACCGCGGCCCCGGGCTGCTGGCCGAGGCCCAGCGGGTGATCGACCGCGGCACCGTCCCGGCCGACCGCGACCTGCGGTTCGACCGCCAGTCGGCCGATCCCGAGACGATGCTGGCCGTGCTCGAGCACCTACGGGCGGCGCACGGTGGCGTCGCGAAGTACCTGATGGCCGGCGGCCTGGACGCGGGCGCCCAGGACGTCGTACGCCGGCGCCTGCTGACCGCGCCCTGACCCACAACACCAGTCGCGCCTCGCGCTCGTCGCGCGCGGCGAGCGGACCGCGGGCGAGATCGCGGCGGAGAGCACCCTGATCCGCGCCGGCGACGGCGTGGGCGCGACGATCGAGCGGCACTTCGACCTCACGGCCGAGCAGCTGTGGCCGGCGCTGACCGAGCCCGACCGGCGGGGCTGACCGGCGGGGCTGACCGGCGGGGCTAGGGCACGAGCATGTCCGAGGTGACGCTGGCCTCGGTATCGGGAATGCTGAGCTCGCGGGCGCGCCGGTCGGCCAGCGCGAGCAGGCGCCGGATCCGGCCGGCCACGGCGTCCTTGGTGAGCGGCGGCTCGGCCAGCCCGCCGAGCTCTTCGAGCGAGGCCTGGCTGTGCTTGATGCGCAGCCGGCCGGCACCCAGCAGGTGCTCGGGAGCGTCCTCACCCAGGATTTCCAGGGCCCGGCCGACGCGCGCGCCGGCGGCGACCGCGGCACGGGCGGAGCGGCGCAGGTTGGCATCGTCGAAATTGGCCAGCCGGTTGGCGGTGGCACGGACCTCCTTGCGCATCCGGCGCTCCTCCCACGCCAGCACGGAGTCGTGCGCCCCGAGCCGGGTGAGCAGGGCGCCGATGGCGTCGCCGTCGCGGATCACGACGCGATCGACGCCGCGGACCTCGCGGGCCTTGGCGCCGATGCCGAGTCGCCGGGCCGCGCCGACCAGCGCGAGCGCGGCCTCGGGGCCCGGGCAGCTGATCTCCAGTGCCGAGGACCGGCCCGGCTCGGTCAGCGAACCGTGCGCGAGGAACGCGCCGCGCCAGGCCGCCTCCGCATCGGCGATGCCACCCGCGACGACCTGCGGCGGCAACCCGCGCACCGGCCGGCCGCGATTGTCGAGCAGGCCGGTCTGCCGGGCCAGCGACTCGCCGTCCTTGCTGACCCGCACCAGGTAGTGGTTGCCCTTGCGCAACCCGCTGCCGGCCAGGACTCGGACATCGCTGTGGTAGCCGTAGACCTCGATGATCTCCCGTCGCAGCCGGCGGGCGACCGAGCCGGTGTCGAGCTCCGCTTCCACGGCGACCCGGCCGCCGATGATGTGCAGTCCCCCGGCGAAGCGCAGCAGGGTCGAGACCTCGGCCCGTCGGCATGACGTCTTGGTGATCTCGAGCCGCGAAAGCTCATCCTTGACCGCCGCCGTCATCGCCATCAGAGCCGCCCTCCACTGCCGTCGCTGTTGCCCGATCGCTCGCCCTGGGCGCCACCGCGTGCAGTCCCGCCGCGGCTCCGATCGGCGTCGTACCGTGCGGGGTACGACGCCCCTGGATCACCGTTGAAAACTCGATCCTTGCGGGTCCGGGCGTCCGGCGCCAGTCCAGGCACGGAGTAATTTTGCCCTACGGTGCTGGGATTCTCGGCCTGTGTGCCGTGGTCAGGGGCATCGTCGAGGCGACCCTCGATCGCGGCGGCAATCGCTTCGGCGAGCCGGAGCGGATCGTGCCGCGGCGAGCCGTCCGCCATGCCCACCGGCCGCAGCACCAGCCGGCCGCCGAGGCGGCGTACGGCCGTCGCGAGCCCGCCCGGGTCGGACAGCGTGGCGGGGTCGGCGACCACCACGTCGATGGGCAGGTCAGGCGCGTGATCGTGCAGCACGTCGAGGTGGGTCTGCGCCGTGAAACCCTCCGTCTCCCCCGGCTGCGGCGCGAGGTTGAGCACCACGATCCGGAGCGCGTCGGACTCGACGAGCGCGCGGCGCAGCTCGGGCACCAGCAGGTGCGGCAGCACGCTGGTGAACCACGAGCCGGGTCCGAGGAGTACGACGTCCGCGGCGCGCACAGCCTCGACCGCCTGCGGGCACGGCGGCGGGTCCTGCGGAACGAGCGAGACCGACTGCACCTGTCCGGGCGTCGCGGCCACGGCCACCTGGCCGCGGATCCGATGCTGCGCCGCCGGGTCATCGCCGATGCCGGTGACCTCGGCAAGGATCTCCAGCGGCACGCAGCTCATCGGCAGCACCCGTCCGACCGCTCCGACCATGCGGGCGACCGCGTCGAGGGAGGCGACCGTGTCACCGGTGAGGTCCATCAGGCCGGTCAGCACCAGATTCCCCACCGGGTGTCCGGCCAGCGCACCCGTGCCGCCGAACCGGTGCTGCAGCAGGTTTTCCCACAGGTGGCCCCACGGGTCGTCCCCGGCCAGCGCGGCCAGCGCCATCCGCAGATCGCCGGGGGGGATGACCGGGAGTTCGCGGCGGATCCGGCCGCTGGATCCGCCGTCGTCGGCCACCGTCACGACGGCGGTGATCTCCGTGGTCACGAACCGCAGCGCGGCCAGTGTCGCCGACAGCCCGTGGCCGCCGCCGAGCGTGACGGCTCGCGGCGGCAACCCGTCGGCGTACCCGCCCAGCAACCGACCCGTCTCGCTCATTCGCGCCCCAGGTCACGGTGGCTGACGGAGACCTCCACGCCGTCCGCGACCAGCCGCTGCGCGAGCTGCTCGGCCATGGCGACGGACCGGTGTTTGCCGCCGGTGCAGCCGACGGCGAGGGTCAGATAGCGCTTGTCCTCCCGCCGGTATCCCGCGCCCACCACACGCAACACGTCGTGGTAAATGTCGAGGAATTCGGCCGCGCCCGCCTGCGAGAGAACGTAATCGCGGACGGCCGCGTCCTTGCCGCTCTGGTCACGCAGCTCCGGAATCCAGTGCGGATTCGGCAGGAACCGTACGTCGGCCACCATGTCGGCATCGAGCGGCAGCCCGTACTTGAACCCGAAGGACAGCACCGTCGCGCGCAGCGCCGGCGTGGTCCCGGACCCGAAGGCGACCTCGATCTTCTCGCGCAGCTCGTGCACGTTGAGGTTGCTGGTGTCGATGACGAGGTCGGCCTCGCCCTCGAGGTTGCGCAGCAGATCACGCTCGGCCGCGATGCCGTCGACCAGGCGGCCCTCGCCCTGCAGCGGGTGCTGGCGGCGCACGTTCTCGAAGCGGCGTACCAGCACGTCGTCAGCCGCCTGCAGGAACAGCACCCACGGCCGCTTGCCGGCCCGGTCAAGCTCCAGGATCACCTCGCGAAGGTCGGCGAAGAAAACCCGGCTGCGTACGTCCAGCACGATGGCCAGCTGGGTGACGGCGCCCTGCGACCGGGTGCCCAGCTCGACCATGGTGGCGATGAGTTCGGGCGGCAGGTTATCGACGACGAAATAGCCGAGATCCTCCAGGCATTTCGCGGCCGTGCTCCGGCCGGCGCCGGAGAGCCCGGAGACGATGACCACCTCGATGCCCGACGGGGTTGCGGCGTCCTCGTCGATCGTCACGGTGCTCACAGGGCTCGCTCCTCGGCGTCGGTGCTGGACTCGTCAGTGCTGGCCCCGTCCGGGAGGATCTCACCGGTCGTCGGGTCGACCGCCGGTCCGGGCGCGGCGCCGTCGCGGTGCAGCGCGACCAGGATGTTCTCGGCGATCTGCGGGCCGATGCCGGGTACGCCGGTGAGGTCGTCGAGGGTCGCCTCCCGCAGCCGTTTCAGCGAGCCGAATCGCGACATGAGCAGCTTGCGACGCGATTCGCCCAGGCCCGGAACCGAGTCCAGCGTCGAGGCGATCATCGATTTCGAGCGCTTCTGCCGGTGATAGGCGATGGCGAAGCGGTGCGCCTCGTCCCGCACCCGCTGCAGCAGGTAGAGCGCCTCGGACGTGCGCGGGAGGATTACCGGATCGTCCTCCCCCGGCAGCCACACCTCCTCGAGCCGTTTGGCCAGCCCGATCAGGGCAACCTCGGTAATGCCCATCTCCTGCAACACGTCACCGACCGCGTTGACCTGCGGCAGGCCGCCGTCGACGACGAGCAGGTTCGGTGCGTACGCGAACTTCCGCGGCCGCCCGGTGTCCGGATCGATGGGTCCCGCCGGCGGATCGGCCGCGGCTGTCGCGGCGTCGTCGGACCGCTCGCGCGCCGCGAGATAACGGGCGAAGCGGCGGCGGACGACCTCGCGCATCCAGGCGGTGTCGTCGTCGCCCTCGTCGCCACGGACGGCGAACCGGCGGTACTCGCTCTTGCGGGCGAGGCCGTCTTCGAAGACGACCATGCTGGCAACGACGTTGGTGCCCTGGACGTGGGACACGTCAAAACACTCGATCCGCAGCGGTGCGTCGTCCAGCCCGAGATCGTCCTGCAGGTCGGCCAGCGCCTTGCTGCGCGCGGTCAGGTCCGCGGCCCGCTTGAGCCGGTGCTGGGTGAACGCCTGGGCCGCGTTGCGCCCGACCGTCTCCATCAGGGCCCGCTTGTCGCCCCGCTGGGGCACCCGCAGCCGGACCCGGGTGCCGCGCTGCTGCGACAGCCACTGCTCGATCGCCGCCGCGTCGTCCGGCCGCTCGGGCACGAGCACCTCGCGCGGGACCTCCTCGCCGCCGCTGTCAGTTGAGTCGCCGCCGTACACCTGGCTGACGAACCGTTCGACCAGATCGCCGGTGCTGACGTCGTTGCCGTCGATCGGTACGACGTCGGTGACCCAGCCGCGCTGGCCGCGGACCCGGCCCCCACGGACGTGGAAGACCTGCACGGCCGCCTCGAGCTCGTCGCGGGCGAACGCGACCACGTCCGCGTCGGTGCCGTCGCCGAAGACGACGGCCTGCTTCTCCATCGCCCGGCGGAGCGCCCCGAGGTCATCGCGCAGCCGGGCGGCCTTCTCGAACTCGAGCCCGGTTGACGAGGCCGCCATCTCGCGCTCGAGCCGGCGCAGCATCAGGTCGGTCTTGCCGGCCATGAAGTCGCAGAAATCCTCGACGATCGCGCGGTGCTCGTCCGACGTCACGCGACCGACACACGGCGCGGAGCACTTGCCGATGTAGCCGAGCAAGCACGGCCGCCCGACCTGCCCGGCGCGCTTGAAGACTCCAGCGGAGCAGGTGCGGGCCGGGAAGACCCGCAGCAGCAGGTCGAGCGTCTCGCGGATCGCCCAGGCGTGCGAGTAGGGGCCGAAATAGCGCACACCTTTGCGCTTGGGGCCGCGCATGACCTGCAGGCGCGGGTATTCCTCGTAGAGCGTGACCGCCAGGCTCGGGTAGCTCTTGTCGTCGCGGTAGCGGACGTTGAAGCGCGGGTCGAACTCCTTGATCCAGTTGTATTCGAGCTGCAGCGCCTCGACCTCGGTCGAGACGACCGTCCACTCGACGCTGGCCGCGGTCATGACCATTTGGGCGGTCCGTGCGTGCAGCGCGGTGATGTCCTGGAAGTACGACGAGAGCCGCGAGCGCAGGCTCTTCGCCTTGCCGACATAGATGACACGGCCGCGCTCGTCGCGGAACTTGTAGACGCCGGGATCGGTCGGGATCGTTCCCGGCGCGGGGCGGTACGTCGACGGGTCGGCCACCCGACCACCCTAGCCATCTGCGGGGTCTCTCGGTCGCTGCGCGCCTCGCTCGTTCCTCGCCTTGAACGCCAGGTGTTCGGTCTCGGATGCTCGCTCACTTGTCGGCCACCGAAACTCGCTTCCTCGTCGCGCGAGGACCACCCCCGATCCCGCGGCCGACGCCGCGAAGTCGACGGGCGACCGCCAACCGCGGTCAGCTCTCCGTGGGCTCGCCGCTCGAGATGGGCCGCGCGTGACAACCATTTGTGCCCCACAGGTCGTTCTTAGGATGTAGAGACTCGAGATGCGAAATCTGAGGCAGACGTGAGCGAGCCAGCCGGCCTGCGCGCTTTTGTGAACGCGCGCTCAGACGCGCTGCTCCGCCGCGCCTGGCTCCTCACTGGCGACTGGGGGTCGGCGGAGGACCTGGTGCAGGCCGCGCTCGCCAAAGCGTGGCCACACTGGGACAGGATTGAGCATGCAGCGTACGAGGCGTACGTCAATCGGGTGGCTACTCGCCTTTCCTGACCGCGCGCCGCCGTCGCTGGAAAATCGAGTCACCCGCAGCCTCACCCGGCGCGATCGGGCAAGACCCAGACGTCGCCGACCGAGTCACCACCGCACTTGTAGTCCGGCAAGCTCTGGCCGCGCTTCCGCCACGCCAGCGGTCGATCGTAGTGATGCGCTACCTCGACGACCTGACGGAGGCGCAGACAGCAAAGGCCTTGGGCTGCTCGATCGGCACGATCAAGAGTCAAAACGCCCGTGCCCTCCAGAGCCTGCGCCAAGCTCGTAACCTCAACGATAGATCGCTCTAGGAGAAGTGACATGGACGAGAACCGCGACGATGGATCCGATATCCGCGGACTCCTGTCCGAAGCGCCGACGCCTCCACGCAGTCTGGACTTTACTAAGATCGCCATGCAGGCTCGGAGACGCCGCCGGACCGCAGTGGCCGCAGTGTCATGTGGCTGTGCCGTGATCTTGGCCGGGGCCGCCATCTCGGCAGTCACGTTGAGCCCGAATCATCACAAGACTATTTCTCTCCCTCAGCCACCCCGCATCACGCGCATCCCCAACATGGAGTGGACGCCGGTGGACCCGGCCAAGGTGGTCCCCAAGTTCTCGCGAGCGCAGGTACTCAAAGCGATCCGGTCGGACCAGCTGTCTCGTGACTTCACCACTCCGCAGAGCTCGATCACCGCGACACTGGCCACGTTCACGCCCAACGGCGTAGCAACAATAGGGTCCACTGGAACGCTCGTTCCACATGCAGCGCCTCAGCTAGCGTGGGTAGTGCGGATCGGTCACGTAAGCACGCGCCTCATCGGTGGACCATTCCCACTGCCCGGGCAGAAGCCTCGACCCACCGCCATGCCGAAGGGCACCATCTGCAGCTTCTACGCGATCTACAACGCACAAGACGGACACCGCCTTGTATCACAGCGTTATTGCCCGAAATGATACCGCCTTTTCCGCGTACGCCGCCGACGAAGGGCTTCATGCACTCCAACACGGCGTCGAAACCTCCGCGTGTTGAGATTTCGTAACTGGTCAGGTGGTTTCGTTCGGTTTGTCCCGCGCTTGTCGTTGAGTTTGGTTTCAGTAATTCTTGTACGCCGGGTTTGCAGGGTGCGTCGCGTGAGGGCTTGCTTGCGTTGATTGCCGCCGAGGATGCCGCCGTCTTCGGATGGGTTGGAGAAACCGCTGCCGACGAAATGATTGCGGAGAAGGTCGGGTCGGCAGCCGGTGCGCAGCCGGGTCATCGACGGCAACACGTTGCTGCGGTCGATGACGCGGATGAGTTCATCCGGCACGAGCCAACCGAGTGCGGCTGTTGCGGCACCGGGGAGGTCGGCAGCACGGTGATGATCGAGGCGGGAAGCCTGGCCGCCGCGTTGACTGCCGTGGAGTTGTTGTTCGGGGTCCGCGCGAGCTCGGCGATCGCGGCCGCCGAACGTGCGGGTCAGCCAGCGAGGTAGCCCTGAAGCCCCTTCCAGGCGACGTCGTCGTCGGCGCCGCCGTCGTGCGATCGGCGGAACCGGCAGACGTACTCCGCGATTTCCGCCGTCGCCCACCAGATTTTCCGCAACTCGATTCCCTCGACGCTCGGTGGGGTCCCGTCGCCGTACGCCGCGACGTACCGCGGCCAGGCCGGGTGGCTCGTGTCCGGCAGGATGCTCCACAGGTCGCGCTCGCGCGGCGCCAGGGCGACGGTGTCCCAGTCGACCAGCAGCACCCTTCCGTCACCGGTCCGCAGCACGTTGGCCGAGTGGACCTCGCCGTGCGTGACGGCCCACGGGACGGCGAGCGCCGGAAGGAAGAGCTCGTCGTGCCGGCGCAACAGGTCGCAGACGCGTACGCCGGCGGCGGCGACCGCGTGCCGGGCCGACTCGGAATAGGGCCCGCCGCGCCACGGCCGTTCGAGCTCGCGCATGGCCTGGAGCAGCTCGGCGCGATGCGGGACGCCGGGTTCCCAACGAGGCACCGCGGCCGGCGGCGTGACCGCGTGCAGCCGACCCGCCATCGCCGCGACCTCGCTTTCGACCTGCGGGTCCGGCCAGGTGCCTCCCGGCCCACTGTCCCCGTCCAGGAACGGGGTGACGGACAGGGCGAACTGCCCGCTCACCCGCTGCAACGGAAGGCCGATCACCGTTGGGACCGGAGCAAGAGCGAACTCGAGACCGGCCGCGCGCAGCTCGACGGCCGTGCCGTAGGCCGCCGACAGGGTGGCGAAGACGTCATCGGCATCGGTGGCCAGGCTGTGCCCGCCGCGGTCCAGCTTGTCGGCGGTCACGAACCAGCAGCGGCTGTCCGCGGCGTCGACGCGCCAGTGCCAGCCGCCGAATCCCACCGCCAGGTGCTCGAGGTCGCGCGCCGCGATCCCCCAGTGCTCGTCCAGCGCTTGAACGATCTCGGTCTCGTCGAGCCCGACGGGTGGCTCGTTCACACCTCAACCCCAGCGATCGTGCCCGTCTTCGCCGAGTGGCAGGCTGAGCAGGAAATACGGGCCGAGAATCCTGCCGCACCTGCCACTCGGCGAGTGGGGGTGGGCTCTCGAGTCGTCATCGGGCGCGCCAGGCGCCCTCATCCACCGGCGAGCGGCCGATCAGCGGCTCCCACCAGTCACGGTGCCCGGCGTACCACCGCACCGTGTCGGCCAGCCCGGCTGGAAAATCGATCCGCGGCGCCCACCCGAGCTCGGTGCGGATCCTGCCGGAGTCCAGGAGGTATCGGCGATCGTGGCCGGGACGGTCGGGGACGCTGTGCCGCAGGTCGGCCGGCGCTCCGAGCGCTTTCAGAATGCCGTCCGCAATCGCGTCGACCGTCTGCTCGACACCGGATCCGACGTTGTAGGTCGTACCGATCCGGCCGCTGCGCACGATGACGTCGATCGCCCGGCAGTGGTCGAGCACGTGCAGCCATTCGCGGCGGTTCTGGCTCGATGCGTAGACGGGCAAGGACTTTCCGTCGAGGGCGAGCGTCGTGAAATACGGAATGACCTTTTCCGGGAACTGGTACGGGCCGAGGTTGTTCGCGCAGATCGAGATCGTCGTCTCGAGCCCGAACGTCTCGTGATAGGCGCGGACGAGGTGGTCGGCGCTCGCCTTGGAGGCGTTGTACGGCGTCCGCGGGCGGTACGGCGATGACTCGGTGAAGCGGCCGGGATCGTCAAGGGCCAGGTCGCCGTAGACCTCGCACGTCGAGACGTGGTGCACCCGGGTGACCCCGGTGGCTATGGCCGCGTCCAGTAGGGACTGGGTGCCGAGGACGTTGGTGCGGACGAATTGGCGAGGATTGATCACCGCGTAGCTGTTGTGCGACTCGGCGGCGAGGTTGACGATCACCTCGATTCCCTTGTCGCTCAGTGTCTTCTGCACCAGGTCGAGGTCGCCGATGTCACCGTGGACGAAGGCGATCCGGTCGCGGATGTCATCCAGGCTCGCCTCGACGCCGGCGTAGGTGAGGGCATCGAGCGCGACGATCTCGTCGTCCGGGTGCTCGGTGATCCAGTACCGGGCGAGGTTCGACCCGATGAATCCGGCGGCCCCGGTGATCAGCACCCGCATGTTCGCCAACCGTCCTCGCTGTGCTCGATGGCTTCTGACCAACCTAGGGCGGACCGGGGAGCGGACGGGTAGCGGGAGCTACCCGAGGACGCCCCATTGTCCTGGCCCTACCCGTCTGCCGCGTTCGCGCCGCGGCGGCGACAGAGGTAGCGACCGTAGATCGGTCCCTCATGTTCGACCTGCACAAGGTCAAACCCGGCGTGTTGAAGCATCGGTTCGAGCAGCCAGCGGAACGTGCTGAATTCGGTCCGCAGATGCTCGGCGTATCCTCGGCCGTGTAGCCCCGCGCCGGATCTCGGACCGCACCGCTGAACCACCGCCCGACCAGGCCGGGAAGCTCGGCGGGTTCAGCGTCGAAGACCAGGTCGCGCAGCAAGAGCACGCCCTCAGGGCGCAGCATCTCGGCGATGCGCTGCAGCGCAAGCGCCTTGAAGAGGTCGGGGATCTGGTGCAGCGCGTTGCGGGTGTAGACCGCATCGGCCGGACCACCGTCGTGCCGGTAGGTCAGGAAACCGGCCGCCACGACGTCCACCATAGAATCCGCGGCCGCGATGTGGGCTCGCATCGCGGCGGAGACGTCGACGGCGACCACGCGGCTCACCTGCGGCGCGATCGCCAGCGCGAAGCGGCCGGTGCCGGCACCGAGGTCGACGACCGTCGACGCTGGGCCGATGCCGTGCTCTCCCAGCAGCGCGATGTCGTCCGACGGATCCGGATGACCCTGCTTGCGGTCGTAACCGTCGACGTAGGCGGGGTCGAGATGCTCCGGCCCGGCGTGGGCCATTTCGTCGAGAAGCCATGACGGAGACATAGCCCCCGAGCGTGCCGCAGGTGTCGACCGCCCGCACCCGATTACCGGGCGGCGGTACGTCGTCGGGTCGTGCTCGACACCTTGGCGGACCGCGACGTACCGGCCGAGCGGGCCGCGCTCTTGGCCGCCGACTTGGTGGCAGACGTGGTCGCGGTGCGCGCGGCGGCGGTGCGTTTCGCCGGCTGCTTGCGGCCCTCGCTTCTAGCCGCCGCCACCCGGGCGAGCAACGGCTGGAGGAACCGACCGGTGTGGCTCGCCTCGACGGCGGCGACCTCCTCGGGCGTGCCGACCGCCACGATCGTGCCGCCGCCGGTGCCGCCCTCCGGGCCCATGTCGATCAGCCAGTCGGACGTCTTGATGACGTCGAGGTTGTGCTCGATAACGATCACGGTGTTGCCCGCGTCGACCAGCCGGTCGAGCACGCCGAGCAGCTTGCGGACGTCCTCGAAATGCAGGCCGGTCGTGGGCTCGTCGAGGATGTAGACGGTGCGGCCGGTCGATCGCCGCTGCAGCTCCGACGCCAGCTTGACCCGCTGCGCCTCACCGCCGGAGAGCGTCGGCGCCGGCTGGCCGAGCCGCACGTAACCCAGTCCGACATCCACCAGCGTGCTCAGGTGCCGCCGGATCGGCGGGACGGCCTGAAAGAACTCGGACGCCTCCTCGATCGGCATGTCGAGGACCTCGGCGATGGTCTTGCCCTTGTAGTGCACCTCGAGCGTCTCGCGGTTGTAGCGGCCGCCCTTGCAGACCTCGCACTGCACGTAGACGTCGGGCAGGAAATTCATCTCGATCTTGATCGTGCCGTCGCCCGAGCAGGACTCGCACCGGCCGCCCTTGACGTTGAACGAGAACCGCCCGGGTTGGTAGCCGCGGACCTTGGCCTCGCTGGTCTCGGCGAACAGCTTGCGAATGTGATCGAAGACGCCGGTGTAGGTCGCCGGGTTGGAGCGCGGGGTGCGGCCGATCGGCGACTGATCGACCCCGACGACCTTGTCGACCTCCTCGACGCCCTTGACCCGCCGGTGCCGGCCGGGCACCAGCCGGGAACCGTTGATCCGGTTGGCCAGTGCGGCGTAGAGAATGTCGTTGACGAGCGTCGACTTGCCGGAGCCGGAGACACCGGTGACCGTGATGAAACAGCCCAGCGGGAAGGTCACGTCGATGTCCCGCAGGTTGTGCTCGCGGGCCCGCTCGATCGTCATCTCGCGACCTGGCACCGGCGGCCGTCGCGCGGCGGGGACCGCGATGGTACGGCGCCCGGACAGGTAGGCGCCGGTCAGCGACGCCTTGCTCGAGAGCAGCTCTGCGACGGTGCCGCTTACCACGACGTGCCCGCCGTGCTCGCCGGCGCCGGGGCCGATGTCGACCACCCAGTCGGCGCTGCGGATGGTGTCCTCGTCGTGCTCGACGACGATCAGGGTGTTGCCGAGGTTGCGCAGCCGGACGAGCGTTTCGATCAGCCGGTGGTTGTCGCGCTGATGCAGCCCGATGGACGGCTCGTCGAGGACGTAGAGCACGCCGACCAGGCCCGAGCCGATCTGCGTGGCGAGCCGGATCCGCTGGGCCTCGCCGCCGGCCAGGGTGGCCGCGGGCCGATCCAGGGAGAGATAGTCGAGGCCGACGTCGAGCAGGAACCCGAGCCGGGCGTGCACCTCTTTAAGGACCCGCTCGGCGATCATCCGCTCCCGCGCGCCGAGCCGCATGCCCGACAGGAAATCGGCGCACTCGCCGATGGACATCGCCGAGACCTCGGCGATGGACCGGCCGCCGAGGGTGACGGCCAGGATCTCCGGCTTGAGGCGGGTGCCCTGGCAGGCCGGGCACGGCACCTCGCGCATGAATCCTTCGTACTTCTCCCGGCTGTAGTCGGAGTCGGTCTCGGCGTGCCGGCGCTCGATCCAGCTGATCACACCCTCATAGTCGGCGTAGTAGGAGCGCTCTCGCCCGTAGCGGTTGCGGTAGCGCACGTGCACCTGGGTGTCGCAGCCGTGCAGCACGGCCTTCTGCGCGCGGACCGGCAGCTTCTCCCACGAGGTGTCAAGGTCGAAGCCGAACTCGTCGGCCACGGCCTGCAACAGCCGCAGGAAGTAGTCGCTGGTGTGCCCCGACGCCCACGGCGCGATCGCGCCGTCGCCGATCGAGCGCTCCGGGTCGGGCACGACCAGCTCCGGGTCGACCTCCTTGCGCACGCCGATGCCGGTGCACTCCGGGCACGCGCCGTAAGGCGAGTTGAAGGAGAACGACCGCGGCTCGAGATCGTCGACCGCCAGCTCGTGCCCGTTCGGGCAGGCCAGCCGCTCGGAGAAGCCGCGCTCGCGCTGCGGATCGGACTCCTCGCGGTCGACGAAGTCGAGGGTGATGATCCCGCCGGCGATCCGCAGCGCCGTCTCGATCGAGTCGGTGAGCCGCCGCTTCGCCGAGTCGCGCACCACCAGCCGGTCGACGACGACCTCGACGGTGTGCTTCTCCTGCTTCTTCAGCTTCGGCGGGTCGGTGAGGCTGTGCACGACCCCGTCGATCCGGGCCCGGGCGTATCCCTGCTGCTGCAGCGAGCCCAGCAGGTCGACGTACTCCCCCTTGCGGGAGCGCACCACCGGCGCCAGCACCTGGAACCGGGTGCCGGACGGGAGCGCGAGCACCTGGTCGACGATCTGCTGCGGCGTCTGCTTCGCGATCGCCGAGCCGCACACCGGGCAGTGCGGCTGCCCGGCCCGGGCGTAGAGCAGCCGCAGGTAGTCGTGGACCTCGGTGACCGTGCCGACGGTCGAGCGCGGGTTGCGGTTGGTGGATTTCTGGTCGATCGACACCGCCGGGCTCAGGCCCTCGATGAAGTCGACGTCGGGCTTGTCCATCTGGCCGAGGAACTGCCGCGCGTAGGCCGACAGCGACTCGACGTAGCGACGCTGCCCCTCGGCGAAGATGGTGTCGAACGCGAGGCTCGACTTGCCCGATCCGGACAGGCCGGTGAAGACGACCAGTGCGTCGCGCGGCAGATCGAGGCTGACATCACGCAGGTTGTGCTCGCGCGCGCCACGCACGATCAAGCGATCCGCCACGTCTGCTCCTCAACATCGTGCGACAACAACGTCGGTGCGACCGGAGTCGTCGCCGCGCAAACTGCTCGGTCCAGCTGCCCGATTCGGCAGCGACGGCGACACCGCTCCGACACTAGCGAGTGCCACCGACACTCGCCTCGGAGCTGGCCCCGGACGGACCGCATGGTGCCACGCGTACGGCCGGTCGCGACGGCCGACCTGACCGAGATGGTCGTCGCCGGCGCCGGTCCCGGATCTCCTCCGGCGGTTCAGGCGGCCGGACCTCGATCGGACTGCCGGGACCGCGCCGCCCGCCCGTCGCGCACGTCTTTATCGACGATCACGTGCCGGTCTGGCTCCGTCGGGTGACGACACATGACCTCTCGGGCGCCAGGTTGGTCAGGAGCATCAGCGGATGAGACAGAAGGGCTGGCCGGCCGGATCGAGATAAACCCGGAATCCGCCCTTCTCGGACGGCTGGTGTCCATGGCGCCGAGCACCCAACGCGAGCACCGACGGTTCCGCTGGGCAGGGTCACCCCGGAACCTCACTCCGCGCAGCCGTCGAAGACCCCCCAGCCCGCGGCGCCATGCCGTCCGGCGCCACACGGCCAGCCTCATCATTCGCGACCTAGCCGGTGGGGTTGCATCCGGGCCGCTCGCGACCTCGGATTGACCGCGTGCGGAACACGGGGCAGGCTCGAAACATGCCCAGAAGCATCGCCACCAATACCTCGGTGAGCCGCGACGAGCTGCTCGAGTTCGCCCGGCCCCGTCACCACATGATCCTTGTGACCCAACGCCGGGACGGCCGGCCGCAGCTGTCGCCCGTGACCGGGGGCGTCGACGAGGCGGGCCGGATCGTCGTGTCCAGCTACCCCGAGCGGGCCAAGACCGCCAATATGCGCCGCACAGCCAATGCAAGCGTGCTCGTCCTGTCGGACGACTTCGGTGGTGCGTGGGTGCAGATCGACGGCGACGGGGAGGTCCTCGACCTTCCCGACGGGCTCGAGCCGCTGGTCGACTACTTCCGGGCGATTTCCGGCGAGCATCCCCACTGGGACGACTACCGCCAGGCGATGCGCGATCAGGGCAAGTGCCTGCTGCGGATCACGCCCACTCGGTGGGGCCCGATCGCGACGGGCGGATTCCCGGCGCGACTCGCGGAGACCTGAGCATGTCCCGCTACTCCGGACACGTGCCGGCGGGCGGTGCGCCGGCGTACCGCGAGTTGCCGGGCCTGGTGATCGGCAAGATGTCGGTCGGCTCGATGGACAACAACGCCTACCTGTTCCGGTGCATCTCGACCGGTGAGTTGCTGCTGGTCGACGCCGCGGCCGAGGCCGGGCGGCTGCTGGACTGGATCGGCGACGGCCCGCTGCGGACGGTCGTCACGACGCACCGGCATGGCGACCACTGGCAGGCGCTCGCGGACATCGTCGCCGCGACGGCGGCGACCACCGTTGCCGGCTCTCCCGACGTGGCGGGCATTCCCGTGCCGACCGCGCGGGCGGTCTCCGACGGCGACTCGGTCTCGGTCGGCCAGGCCCGGCTGACGGTGATCGGGTTGCGCGGGCACACTCCGGGAGCGATCGCGCTGCGCTACGACGACCCGTCGGGGACAGCACACCTCTTCACGGGCGACTCGCTGTTTCCTGGTGGACCCGGCAAGACCGCATCGCCCACCGCCTTCACCTCCCTGATGGACGATCTCGGATCGCGGGTCTTCGACGTGCTCCCCGACGACACCTGGGTCTATCCCGGCCACGGCGACGACACGACGCTCGGCGCCGAGCGCCCGCACCTCGGGGAATGGCGCGCGCGGGGCTACTGAGAGCTGCCCAGCCTCGACCCGTAGTAGCTGGCTCGACGTTCCTCACCCGTGCCTGCCCGAGCGGGCCGATCACATGGTCAACGAAAGCAAAGGGATCGACAGGGCGCACGTCGTCCAGATCGATAACCGCCCACGCTCGGCCCCACACCGGCCGCGATCGAGACCACCCTAACGACTACGAGGGTTTGATGACGTCGCCCAGCATCGGGCCGAGGTCGCCCTGTCCTCCGGTCTTGACCCGGTCCAGCTCCAACCAGCTCGCCACCAGGGACAATTCATCGGCGAGATCGGCAGCGACCGCACGCCGATCGGCGGCCTCTTCGGCGTAGGCCGCCGGGACGACGAGGGCCGAGCGGACCCGGTCGGCCTTGACGTCGACGCGAGCCACCAGCCGATCGCCGAGCAGGAACGGCAGGACGAAATAGCCGTGGGTCCGCTGCGCCGCCGGCGTGTAGAGGCTGATGCGGTAGTGGAAGTCGAAGAGCCGCAGGGTCCCGGTCGCGATCCCAGACGAGGGAGTCGAACGGCGACAGCAACGCCCGCGCCGACACCTCCGGCACCGCGGCGTCCCGCGATACATACATCCGCTGGGGCGTTCCCTCGACCCACGCCGGGATCAGCTCACCCGCATCGACGAGGTCGGCAATGCGCTGCTTGGCGGCGTCGGCCGGAAGCCGGTAATAGTCCCGCAACTGCTTCTCGGTCGCGATGCCCTGCGCCTGGGCCGCGAGCCGGAGTAATTCGCGTTGCGCGGTCGTCGTCTCGGGGACCGGCTCGTCGAGCACCCGCCGTGGGATCACGCGCTCGGTGAGGTCGTAGACCCGCTCGAAGCCACGCCGGGTGGCCGTCGTCACTCTGCCGGCACAGAAGAGCCATTCCATGGCGATCTTCGTGTCCTGCCAATTCCACATCCGGCCGGTCGTCGGGTCGGGGTCGGGATCGGACGCGCGCCGTCGGAGGCCGTCCGGGCTGGCCTCTTTGGCGGTGACCGGGCCGCGCTCGGTGACCACCGCGAGCACGTCGTCGACGAAGCCGGGACGCTCGATGGTCAGCCGCGTCATGCCGGCGATGACAGCCCAGGGCGCGTGGATGGCGGGATCCCAGCTCGACGCCCAGTCGCCCGGCGGCTGGCCGGGAGTCCGCCCGGATGACCAGCCGTCCCAGACCCATCGTCGCGCCGCCTCCATCCGCCATCGAAGCAGCGGATGGCTGCGCAGCGGCAGGATCGACGCCTAGTGCCCCCAGTATTCGAAGAGCTCCCGGTCGCGATCGGGCCCCCACACCATCCGGTCGAGCCGGCGCCGGGGATAGCGGCCGAGGCGGGCGTAAAGCGGCAGGTAGTGCGACCGGCACAGCACGTTGACCGAATCGAGCTGGAGCACTCCGATCCGTTCGACCGCTCGACGGATCTGCCGCACGTCCACCGGACCGGCCGGTCGAGGGGTCGCGAAGCCCTGTGCGGCCAGCGCGATCCGGCGCGCTTCCGGCGTCGAGAGACGCTCCGCGCTCCTCGGCGACATCGCCACCTGACGCACCGCCCTCCGCCCGTTATCCGGCGACGTACTCCGCGATCTGCCGATGGGTGGCGAACCACACCGTGCGGCCATTACGCGCCATGTGCTCGCACAGCTCGGCAAGGATCGCGATGCGTGAGCGATGACCGATCAGGTGCGGATGCATCGTCAGCTGGAAGAGCCCGCCCTCCGCCAGCGCCCGATCGAATTCGTCCCTCCAGATGGTGAGCACGTCGCGGGGGACGGTATAGGGCCGAGAGGACGTGTAGCGGTCCATTGTGAAGTACGGCGCGTCATCGCGGATCCACTCCACCGGGATTTCGATCAGGCCGGTGGGTACGCCGTCCGCGACGATCTCGTACGGCTCGTCGTCGGCCATCAGGGACGAGTCGTAGACCAGGCCGAGCTCGAGCGAGATCGACAACGTGGCAGCGGAGAAATCCCAGGACGGCGTGCGGATGCCGACCGGTCGCGTGCCGGTGATTGTCTCCAACGTGTCGGCGGCCCGGAACGCGAGCCCGCGCTCCGTGGCCGCGTCGAGCAGCGTGTTTCGCTCGTGGATCCAGCCGTGCAGCCCGACCTCGTGTCCCGCGGCCAGGTAACCGCGGACCTCGTCGGGATGCAGCAGCGCCGACACGGCCGGCACGTAAAACGATGCCGGTATGTCGTGGTGGGCGAGCAGTTCGAGGACACGGCGCGATCCGACTCGCGCGCCGTACTCTCCCTGTGAGAGCTTGCCGGGCAGGATTTCGCCGTCGCGCAGCGGAATTGTCTCGTGGTCGGCGTCGAACGACAGCGCGACGGCGACCGATGCGCCGCCGGGCCACGCCCCCGGCTTCAGCGACCTCCCGGCCCGCACGTGCTCGACATGGGCGCGCCAGACCGGCTCCTCCCACCGCCACGGCTCCTCCGCGCCGGTCACACTCGCGCTTCGGCGAGCGCATCCGCCGCCGCGATCGCCGAGCCGCGGGCGCCGGCCATGTCGAGCTCCGGGACGAGCACGAATTGCGCGACCGCGGCCTGCTCCACGTGCAACACGGTGTTGGCCCGCACGGTCGAAAGGAACCATTCCCGGAAGTCCACCGACGTCTCCACGACGCCGCCGCCGACGAAGTACGCCCCCGGATCGCTGAAGGCTCCGGCGATCGTGAAGATCCGTCCCAGCGCCTCGGCCTGCTGGGTGAAGATCGCCCTCGCCAGCGGGTCGCCGGACTCCCCGAGCGACCGGACCCGCTTGGCCGCCTCGTCGACCGGAAGCTTCGCCAGCTCATGGCCCGGAAACCTGGTCAGCCAGTACGGCAGCAGATTCTTCTTGATCCCGGTCAACGAGGCAAAACTCTCCACGTCGCCGGTGAGACCGCAGTTGCACGCCGGGATATCCTGACCCTCCTGCAGCAATCCCTGTAGCGGAATCTGGATGTGGCCGAGCTCGCCCGCCATGCCGGCCGCACCGGACACGATGTGTCCGTCCACGATGACACCACCGCCGAGGCCGGTGCCGACCACGACCGAGATCGAGGAGGTGTGCTTGGCCCGAGGGCCGAAGAAGACGTCATGCGCGTAGAGCGCGGCCGCGTTCCCGTCGTTGTTGTAGACGACCGGCAGGCCGAGCCGATCCTGCAGGGCCGAGCGGACGTCGTACCCGTGCCACGCCGCGTCGGAGAAGTTCGTCGCGCCCTTGGAGGAGATGACGCCGTCCGGGCTGGCCGGTCCGGGCGTATCGAGCCCGACCGCGCGCACCTGCGCGCGCCGTGTCCCGGTCAGCTCGAGTACGCCGTCGAAGGATTCCTCGAGGGCCTGGATCGCCGCATCGGGACCGGCAAGGACGCGGCTCGGCCGCTCGATCAACGTGCCCACCAGGAATCGGGCACCCGAGTCGAGCACCGTGGCGTTGACCGCCGTGCCACCCATGTCGAGCCCGACGACGACTCCATCCACAGGACCCACTCCGGCCATTCCTACTCCTCACCTTCGGCTCGTCGCATCGTAGTCGGCCGTACGGCGGGGGCCGGGAGCGCCGGCTAGCGAATCGTGTAACCGCCGTCGATGACGAGGTCGGCGCCGTTGACCATGCCGGCGCCGTCGGAGGCGAGAAACACCGCGGCCGCGGCGATCTCGCTCGGGTAGGCGAACCGGCCGGTCGGGATCTGCGCCTTCAGCGCCTCACCCTTGGGTCCGTCCCACGTCTGAAGTCCGAGGCGGGTGAGCACGACCGTCGGTGACAGGGTGTTCGCGGTGACCCCGCGCCCGCCCCACTCGGAGGCAAGGACGCGGGTCAGCCCGACGACGGCAGATTTCGATGCGCAGTAGGCCGCGTGCTGGTCGAGCGCGACGCTTGCGGCTTGGGACGCGAGGTTGATGATCCTGCCCGAGTGCTGCGCCAACATGGTGCGCCCGACGGCCTGGCACATCAGAAAGGTGCCCCGCACGTTGACGTTCATGGTGGAGTCCCAGGCCGACGGCGCGAGCTCCTCGGCCGGCGCCAGCAGCGCGATTCCCGCGCTGTTGACAAGAATGTCGATGCGACGGAAGCGTTCGACGACTGCGCGTACGGCGCCCTGCACCTCCGACTCGTCGGTGACATCGCAGCCGAACGCCGCGCCCTGCGGGCCGAAGGTCGCCGCGTGGTCCCGCGCCGCATCGGCCGACAGGTCGACGATCGCGACGCTGGCGCCCTTGGCCACGAAGGACGAGGCGATTGCCGCACCGATCCCGGACGCCCCGCCGGTGATCAAGGCGACCTTGTCGTCAAGGGAGAACCCGAGATCGACGGTGTGCTCCGCTGCACCGATCGGGTCGTCAGCCACGGGTCACGACGTCGCACCCAATGGACACCACCTTTGCACCTAACCACATTGGTCAATTCCTCCGCACCGACGGTTGCTTGACACCCACCGGCAGCGCTCCTAGCTTTGGGAAGCTCGCGGCGGCAACGCCTGCGACGGGAGGTCTCGGATGCGCATTGACGACTCGAACGCCATGACCCGCGGGACCTTTCTGAAGGCCGCCGGCTTCACCGGAGCCACAGCGCTCGGTGCCGCCGGGTGCGGATCGTCGCGATGGCACCGCGGCACCGGGTGGAAGCAGTACAGCGGGATGAAACTGAACTTCATCTCCGAGAACACCGGACCAAGCTCGGCCATCGCGGCGGACCTGGCGCCGTTCAAGGAGCTGACCGGGATCGACGTCAGCATCTCGCAGCTGGTGCTGACCTCGGTCGAGCAGAAGGTCGCGCTGGATCTCTCCGCCCACAGCGGCCAGTACCAGGTGATCTACGCCGATCCGTACAACATCATGGCGCCGCTCTCCAACGGATTCGCCGGCCTGTCGACCTTCATGCACGACAAGACCCTGCCGTCGGTGCCGAAGGGCACCCAGGACTTCGTGCCGACCCAGCTGCTCGCCGCGGGTCGCTTCGGCGACGAGCTGCTGGCCCTGCCCTATGACTGCCCGACCATCATCTGGTGCTATCGCAAGGACCTTTTCGCGAAATACCACGACCGGATGCGGCGTGATCTCGGTTTCGACCCGACGCCGTCAATCAAGATCACCTGGGATCAGTATTACCAGATCGCGAAGTGGTTCAACGCCAACCAGGACGATGTCCCCTACGGCACCGGACACCAGGCCAAGCAGTTCACCTCTCTCAACGACGACTTCGCCAATGTGTTGTGGGCCCACGGCGGCGACTACTTCCACAACGGCCGGCACGTTGGCGAGTACGGCAGCACCGATCCCGGACCGTGCACCCTTGACCAGCCGGCGGCGATCCGGGCCGCGGACTTCTACAGCCGGCTTATCGGCATCGCCCACCCCGGCAGCGTCAGCTGGGACTGGAACGACCTCGCCGAGGCGTTCGGCGACGGGCTGATCGCGATGTGCCCGTGCTGGCACGAAGACGCGGCCGGCTGGTTCGCTCCCGGCGGGCTCGGCGAGAAGGTGGGCTTCTCCCCGCTGCCGACGGGACCGGTGCGCAGCGCTAACCACTACGGCGGGACGGGAATCGCCATCAACAAGTACGTATCCAGCGACGAGCAGCGGGCGGCGTGGCTGTTCCTGGTGTGGGCGACGTCGCCGCAGACGCAAGTCTCCGGACTGTTCAGCAAGGTCGGCGGCGGTACGCCGACGCGGCAGTCGGTCTACCGCGTGCCCAAAGTGCAAAAAGCGACCAAGTCCCCGTCGGACGCGCCCAACATGATCCCGTACAACGCCGTCAAGGTCGCCTGGGAACCGCAGAACATCGGCTTGCGGCCCAAGGTGCCGTATTGGAACCAGTGCGACGCTGTCATCTTCACCGAGCTCTCCAAGATGATCACCGGCCACAAGTCGCCGGCGGACGCGATGCGCGAGGCCAAGAAGGGCGTCGACGCCGCGGTGCACGGTGAGTCCAGTGGCATCTAAGGCCGTAGCCATGCCCGGGCCGCGCCGAGCGCGAGGTCCGATCAATCCGCGCCGGTGGAGCTTCGAGCTCAAGATGATGCTGCCGGCATTAGTGGTCCTCGCCGCCATCTCGATCGTGCCCTTCTGCTATCTGATCTGGATGACGTTTAACCGCATCAGCCTGGTCGGCGGCACCGGAATCTCGCCCAAGTGGATCGGCTTCGCCAATTGGTCTCGGATGTTCACCGACCCCAACGTCGGTGCCGGGTGGATCACGATGGCGATCTTCTTCGTCGCCACCGTCAGCGTGGAAATGCTGCTGGGAATGGGAATCGCGCTGCTCGTGCACGAGATGGTGTGGGGCCGGAATCTCACCCTTTCGATACTGCTCATTCCGATGTTCGTCGCACCGGTGATCGTCGGATTGCTCGGCCGCTTCCTGGTCAATCCGACGTACGGTATGTATGCATGGGTGCTCCGGTCGACGCACATCTTCAGCGGAAACATCCTGGGCGGCCAGGTATCGGCTTTCGTCGCCGTCGTGCTGATGGACGTCTGGGAGTGGACGCCGCTGATCGTGCTGATCACGCTGGCCGGTCTCGTCTCCGTGCCAGGTCCGCTCATCGAGGCCGCGCGGGTCGACGGAGCCGGCTACTGGCAGCGCTTACGGCACGTCGTCCTGCCGTCGATCTCCGGGATCGTCCTGGTGGCTCTGCTGATCCGATCTATGGACGCACTGCGCTATTTCGCCGTCATCTGGCAGTCGACGTCGGGCGGCCCGGCCAACGCGACGAAGATCATTCCCCTGCGCCTCTACGAGGTCGCGTTCCAATTCCTCAACCTCGGCTACGCCGCGACGATCGGGATCGTCATGCTGGCGCTGTCGATCGCGGTCGCGATGCTCTTCACCAGCATCCTGCGCCGGAGGGGCCTGCTCGGATGAATGAGGCCCGAAGGAAGTGGCGGACCGCCCGCACGACCGCGCTCTACGCCGCGGTCGTCATCGTGCTGCTGTGGACCGTCGTACCCGTCGCGTGGATGGCGATCTCGTCGCTGAAGAGCCACAGCGACGTACTTTCCCGCACGCCCTCGCTCAATTTCGCGCCGACCATCAGCAACTACTCGCTGCTTTTCACCGGAGGCAACAACCTGCTGAGCTACGTTCGCAGCAGCGTGCTCGCCGCGGGCATCTCCACCATCCTCGCGACCGGCCTCGGCGCCATCGCGGGCTACGGCCTCGCCCGCAGTCATTGGCGCGGCAAGAGGCACCTCGCCTTCTGGGTCATCAGCACGCGGATGGTCCCGATCGCCGCCGTGATTCTGCCGCTCTACATCGGGTTCACCTACCTGCAGCTGATCAACACGATCTGGGCGCTGATCATCGCCTACCTGAGCTTCAATCTTCCGTTCGCGATCTGGATCATGAACGCATTCTTCCGCGACCTGCCGCCCGGCCTGGAGGAGGCGGCGCGAGTCGACGGCGCGAACCGAATACAGACGTTCTATCGGATCGCGCTGCCGCTGACCAAACCGGGCGTCGTGACGACGGCCATTCTGTGCCTCGTCTTCGCCTGGAACGACTACGCCTTCGCCGTCACCTTCAGCGGGCCCGGCAGCGCGACCCTGCCGGTCGCGGCATCGCAGCTGATCACCCAGACCGGCGTGAACTGGGGCCAGCTCACGGCGATCGGCACCGTCGTCGCGCTGCCGATGGTGGTCGTCGGCCTGGCCGTGCGGAGGTATCTCGTTCGCGGACTGACCCTCGGCGCGGTCACCGGCGAGTAGCCGGAGCTTCTCCGCCATGACCGGCCGATCGACCGTGACCGACGAGGACGTCGCCCGCACCCTCGCCCTCTTCGACCGCGGCGCCGGAGCGTTGATCGCCGCCCTGGCCGGCCGCAACCCCCGCACGGCGTACGACCTCGCCGAGGACGCGGCGCAGAGCGCACCGAACCGAGCCGCGGGCGACCCGGCGGGCCGCGGCGGCGGCGCGGCGCGGCGGGCAGTCCGGGCCGTCGTCGAGGCGGCCCGACCCGACCCCCGCGCCTCGCTGGAAGACCGCTGCGAGTGGTGGACGGCCCGGATCCGCAACCTCGCCGCGATCGTCCCCGCCGCACCGAGAGTCCTCGGCGCCCTCGCGGACCGCGTGCCGGCCGCGGCGGCGGCGAGCGCCGCGGTGCAGGGTCTGGCGGTGACGGCGCTCGCGCAGGAATACGGCGTGATCGACCGGGCCGACCGAGTCTCGCTGCTCTCGCAGGTCATCACCGATCGCGCGCTCACCGCCGAAGAGGTCCGTGCCGTGCTCGCCGAGCCCGCACACCTCACCGCCCGGCTCCGTGGCCTGTTGCGGATCGACGACATCGCCGCTGCCGGAGCGGTCCGCCGCGGGTGGCTCGTCGCCGGCGGTGCCTGGCGCCTGGCCGGCCTGGTAGGCGCCATCGACGACGTGCTCGGCGGGCGGTCCAAGGGTGGCTGGATCGCGCGTGGCATCGGCCAGATCCCGGCGATCGGCGTGGCCGGCGGGTACCTCGCCGAGCGGGCGGCGATCCGCACGGCGGTACGCCGGGCGCGGCGGATCCTCGACCAGCGCGGACGGGCTACGCCCAGCCGCGCTCGGTGAGCCGGCCGGTGCCGGCCGTGCGGTCAGACGTGCAACGCGAACGGGACCGCGGCCACCGCGAGCCTCGTTCGGTAATCCGGCGCATTGCCGACCGGCGCCATCTCGTCGTCGGCGGTACGCCACAGGAAGGTCGGCGGGGTCCGGCCGGGCCGGGTAGCCGTCGATCTGGTCGGCCGGCGGGTGCGGCGGAGCCGGCCCCCGAAGCCCGCGCCCGAACCGGGAGCGGCCACGATGAGGCGATGCCGTCAATCGAGGACGTGATCGCCGCCGGCCGCCGGGCGTCCGGCCGGGTGTCGCTCTGGTGGGGCCCGCCCGGAGGGGACCCGCGCGCGACTCTCGCCCCGCACACCGACCACTACGCCGCGAGCACGATGAAGGTCGCCGTCCTCGCCGCCGCGTTCCGCGAGGCCGAGGCCGGCCGGCTGGACCTCGACATGGAGATCGACGTGCACGATGACTTCGACTCCGTGCACGCCGGTCGGTTCACGATGGACCGTGGGTACGACGGCGACGACCTGCCGTGGCACCGGCTCGGCGAACGGGCACCGTTGCTCTGGGTCGCCACCCGGATGATCGTCGGCAGCAGCAACCTCGGGACCAACCTCGTGCTGGAGCGGGTCGGGCCGGACATCGTGCAGAAAACCCTGGCCGGGGCCGGGATCGACGGCGTCACGGTTCGCCGCGGGATCACCGACACCCCGGCCTCGGACGCCGGGATCCACAACACGGTGACCGCGGCCGGGCTGGCCGCGCTGTTCGGCGCGCTCGCGCTCGGGCGCATCGCCTCCCCCGCCGGCTGTGCCCGGATGCTCGACATCCTCCGGGCCCAGGAACATCTCGAGGGCATCCCCGCCGGCCTTCCCAGCGCCACCCGCATCGCATCCAAGGGCGGCTGGGTCGACGACCTTCGGCACGACGCCGCGCTGGTCGAGCCGGATGGCGGGCCGCCGTACGTCCTCGTCGTCTGCACCGATCAGATGGGTGACGAGCACGCCCTGCCGCTGATCCACCGGGCCGCCGCGGCCAGCTGGACCGAACGGCGGTGACGGCGGCGATCCGTGCCCACCGGCCTCAGGACGCCGGCAGCGCTCCGGAGGACCAGCTCCGTCCGGTCCCACACCCAGACGAGCCCCAGAACGGCGGCTGCGACGCCGGTCGGGACCGATAGGCTGCCGCGGTGACGATTCGCGCCGTCCGGTGCCACCGGATCAGGGTCGCGCTGCACACCCCGTGGGTTACGGCGGTACGCCGCACCGAGTCCGTCGAGAGCGTCCTGGTCGAGCTCATCGACCAGGACGGCCGCTCCGGCTGGGGCGAGGGCGTCGCAACGCCCACCATCACCGGCGAGACGCTCGGCGGCATCGAGGCCGCCGTCGGCGGCCCGCTGCGCGACGCCGTGCTCGGCCGCGACCCCGACGACCTCGCGGCCACGGCGAGGTCGATCGCCGCGAGCATGGTCGGCAACACCGCCGCGAAGGCCGCCGCCGATGTCGCCCTGCACGACCTCGCCGCGCGCCGGTCCGGGGTGTCTCTGGCCCGGCTGCTGGGCACGACGGTCACGACGATCCCGACCGACGTGACCATCACCGTCGGACCGGCCGACGCTATGGCGGCCGCGGCCCGCGCCCGCGGGGCGGAGGGATTCGCCGCCCTCAAGGTCAAGCTCGGGAACGGCGAGGCCGACGACGTCGCGCGCCTGCGGGCGGTCCGTGCCGCCGCCCCCGACGCGTTGATCCGGGTCGATGCCAACCAGGGCTGGACCCCCAAGCAGGCCGTCCGGATCATCGGCACGATCGAGGACCTCGCCCTGGCGATCGAGCTGGTGGAGCAGCCGGTCGCGGCTGATGACATCGACGGTTTGGCCTACGTGACGGCGCATTCCGGCACCCCGATCATGGCCGACGAGGCAGTCTCATCGGCGGCGGACGTCGTCGAGATCATCCGGCGGCGCGCCGCCGACCTCGTCAACATCAAGCTGGCCAAGGCCGGCGGTCTCGCCCCGGCAGTGCAGATCGCCGCGGTCGCCGCGGCCGCCGGGATCGGCACCATGGTGGGCTCGATGATGGAGTCGCACGTCGGCGTCGGAGCCGCGGCGGCACTCACCGCCGCCGTCGGCGCACCGCTGCTCGCCGACCTCGATGCGGCCTGGTGGCTGCGATCCTCGCCGGTGACCGGCGGCATGACCTACGCCGGCCCGACCATCGTCCTGCCGGCCGGCGAGGGCAGCGGGGTGGCGGGGCTCGCGGACCCCGCGGCACCGTGATCGGGCCCGGCGTCGTCGCGGTGCCGGTCGCCGGGGTCTGGACCGCGCCGGACGGGCCGCGCGAGGTCGACGCACCGGCCATCGCCGATCGGCCGGACCTGGCGGCGTGGACGGCCGCGCTCAACACGTGCCTCCGGCGCGGCCTGCACGGCCGGTTCGAGAGCCAGCTGCTGCTCGGTGATGCCGTCGCGGTGCTCGGCGGCGGCGGCGGGTGGTCCCAGGTCGTCGCCACCGGCCAGCCCTGCAGCAAGGATGCTCGCGGCTATCCCGGCTGGGTGCGGACCGCACACCTCGGGTCGGCCGACACGGCCCGCCCGCCGACCGGCCCGAGCGCTCCGCCGCCCCAGGTGGTGATCACCGCGATGTCCGCCCGGCTCCGGACCGCGCCGGCGGGCGCACCGGTGCTCGAAGCCGGCTACGGCACCTGGCTGCCGGTGACCGGCGAGCCGACAGCAGGCGCACTGCCGGTCGGCGTACCGAGCCGCGAGAACTCTTTGTGGATAAGGCAGATCGATGTCGACCGTGAGCCGGCTACCGATCGTCCGGGCCTCGTCGCGGAGGCCCGCCGCTTCCTCGGCCTGCCCTACCTGTGGGGCGGTACGTCGTCGTACGGGCTCGACTGCTCGGGCCTGATCTACCTGGTGGGCCGCCGCTTCGGCATCGCGCTGCCCCGCGACGCGCACGACCAGGCCGCCGCCTGCGAGCCGGTGCCCCTTGCCGACGTCGCCCCCGGCGACCTGTATTTCTTCGCCCGTCCCGGCCAGGCCATCCACCATGTCGGTTTCGTGGTCGAGCCTGGCCGGCTGCTCGACTCGCCGCAGACCGGCGGCACCGTCGGGGAGGCCCCGATCACGGCCGCCCGGCAGCAAATGGCCCGCTCGGCCGGGCGGATCCCGATCTGACCGAAGGAGCACCATGCGCATCGCCATCGCGGGAATGGGCATCGAGTCGAGCGTCTTCTCCGCGCACCACGCGGGATCCGAGGACTTTCGGGTCGTCCGCGGCCCGGCCGTGCTGGACCGATTCGCCGACGCGCTCGCGGGCTCCGATGACGTCGAGTGGGTGCCGATCCTCACCGCCGACGCGATGCCCGGCGGCGCCGTGGAGGCGGACTTCTTCGAGCGGGTGCAGGCCGACATCGTCGGCGGGTTGCGCGCGGCCGGCGACCTGGACGGCGTCTACTTCCCGCTGCACGGCGCGATGACCGTGCTCGGCCGCGAGGACGCCGAGGGCGAGCTGGCGGAGTCGGTACGCCGGGTGGTCGGGCCTGACTGCCTGATCTCGGCGTCGATGGACCCGCACGGCAACGTCTCGGAGCGGCTGGCCCGCACCGTCGACCTGCTGACCTCGCACCGCATGTCGCCGCACGAGGACCGCGAGCTCACCGAGCGGCGCGCGGTCGCCAACCTGCTGCGCTGCCTGCGGGACGGCGTACGTCCCCGTCGGGCCTGGATGACTGTGCCGGTTCTCCTTCCGGGTGAGCGTGCGTGCACGAGAGATGAGCCGGCTAAGGGCCTCTACGAGCGGCTTCCCTGGATCGAGTCGCAGGACGGTGTGATCGACGCGGCGATCTGGATCGGCTACGCCTGGGGCGACGAGTCCCGCTGCCGCGCCGCCGTGCTCGTGAGTGGCACCGACGAGGAACTGATCCTGCGGCACGCGCGCCAGCTGGCCCAGGCGTGGTGGGACGCGCGCACCGATTTCTCCTTCAGCGTCGAGGCGGGTGAGGCCGACTGGGCCATCGGGCGCGGCCTCGACTCGCCGGCCCGGCCCTACTTCGTCAGCGATTCCGGCGACAACCCGACCGCGGGCGGATCCAACGACGTCGCCTACACCCTCGGCCGCCTGTTGGCCGAGCCCCGGCTCGCCTCGGGCGGGAAGACCGCGATCTGGGCCAGCGTCGTGGCCCCCGGGGCCGTCGCCGCCTGCGAGGCGGCCGGCGTCGGCGGCACGGTCGACGCCGTGGTCGGCGGGCACTTCGGCTCCACCCAGGGCGGCACGATCCGCCTGGCCGGCACGGTGAGCGCGCTGCACACCCCGGACAACGGCCGGGGGGCGGCGCAGCGGCTCGCGGTCGTGCGCAGCGGCGGCGTATCGGCGGTGCTGAGCCGGCGCCGTGCCGCCTTCCACTACATGCGGCAGCTCACCGATCTCGGGCTCGACCCGGCGGCGTACGACGTCACGGTCGTCAAGATCGGCTACCTCGTGCCGGACCTCTTCGACGCCGCCGCGGGCTGGACCCTCGCGCTCACCCCGGGCGGTGTCGATCAGGAGCTGACCCGGCTCGGCCACCGGCGCCTGCGGCGGCCGATCTGGCCGCTCGACCCCGACATGCCCACGCCCGATTTCACCCCACAGGTGATCTGACCGGGCGGACCTCGAGCGGGTTCACACCTTGACGATCTGCAGGGCGTGGTGCGCCCGCGCGATCTGGTCGAAGTCGTCGTCCGGGGTGACAACAGGAAGCCCGTACTCCACAGCGGTTGCCGCGATCAAGGCGTCGACCAGCTTGATCGTGCGGTGCACCCCGGCCTTCCGGCAGTCCGTGACCAACCGAGCCCACGTCGACATGATGGCCTCGCTGATCGGGAGCGGGTCAGCCGCACGGGCCAGCGCGAGGGTGTCCGCCCTGCGGCTCCGCGTCGCGATGTCTACGGCGTTGAGCACTCCGCCGCACCCGCCGGCCGGCTCGCTGGCCGGCGGCCCCAACTCGACCGCCGCGAGCTCGGGCGATCCGATCGCGGCGGCCAAGCTGGCCGGCTGCATCTCGCAGTGGTGCTATGTCGATGACATCCAGTCCTACGCGACCAACGAGATCGCGATCAACTGGAACGCGCCGCTGTCCTGGGTGGCGTCCTTCGCCGCCGACCAGGGCGCGGCCCGCGCACCGCAGACCTGCCGAGTGAGTGCCCGGCCGGCCGGGCCGCGTCACCTCGTGCTGCGCATCGGCGGTACGCCGTCGGTCTCCTTCGACTGGTCCGGCGCCGAGCGCGTCGTCGCGGCGGCCGGGCCGGCGACCGCGCGCCAGCAGGCCGGCACCGTGACCGTGACGACGCACGACCGCTCGCCGGCGCGCGGCTCCAGCACGGTGCCGCTGACGGTGGCCGTGCCGTGGGGCGCCGGCACGGCGCCGGAGACCTTCTGGTCCGCCGACGGCGCGCCCTGCGCGGGCTGACCGCGGGCTAACCGAGCCGGGACGTCTCCCACAGATCGATGCCGGCGTCGACGGCGTACTCGTCGATCGCCGTGAGCTCGTCGTCGCTGAAGTCGAGTCTCGCCGTTGCGCCCACGCTGTCCTCGAGCTGCGTGACGCTGCTGGCCCCGATCAGCACGCTGGTGACCCGGGCATCGCGCAGCGCCCAGGCCAGCGCCATCTGCGCGAGGGTCTGGCCGCGATCGGTGGCCAATGCGTTGAGCCTGCGGATGTGGGTCAGCGCCTGCTCGGTCAGCAGATCGGGCGAGAGCGACTTGCCGGCCGCCGCGCGCGAATCGGCCGGGATGCCATCGAGGTACTTGTTGCTCAGCATTCCCTGCGCCAGCGGCGAGAAGGCGATGCAGCCGCTCCCGACCTGGGCCAGCGCGTCGAGCAGGCCGCCCTCGATCCACCGGTTGAGCATGGAGTACGACGGCTGGTGGATCAGCAGCGGCGTGCCAAGGTCGGCGAGGATTCCGGCCGCCTCGACGGTGCGCTCGGGTGAATAGGAGGAGATGCCGGCGTAGAGCGCTTTCCCCTGCTGCACAGCCGAATGCAGCGCTCCCATGGTCTCTTGCAGCGGAGTGTCAGGGTCGAACCGGTGCGAGTAGAAGATGTCGACGTAATCGATGCCCATCCGGTCGAGTGACGCATCGAGGCTGGCCAGCAGGTACTTGCGCGAGCCTCCCTGCCCGTACGGGCCGGGCCACATGTCGTAGCCCGCCTTCGTGGAGATGACCAGCTCGTCGCGGTGAGGGCGGAAATCCTGGTGGAAGATGGCGCCGAAATTCTTCTCGGCCGAGCCGTACGGCGGCCCGTAGTTGTTGGCCAGGTCGAAATGCGTGACGCCGATGTCGAAGGCGCGGCGCAGGATCGCGCGCTGCACGCCGATCGGCTTGTCGTCACCGAAGTTGTGCCACAGGCCGAGGGAGACCGACGGCAGCTGCAGGCCGCTGCGGCCGCTGCGCCGGTAGGTCATCGAGTCGTAACGGGTGTGATCTGCGGAGTAGCCCATGGCATTAGTCTCCCAGAGCGTGTCCCCCGCGAATGAACGCCTGCCGCAGGTGGCCGCTGTGGTGCTGGCCGGCGGATCGGGGTCCCGCCTCGGCGCCGCGAGGAACAAGGTCTACCTGCCGGTGGCCGGCCGGCCGGTCATCGCATGGTCGGTGGACGCGCTGCGGCACACCCCAGGGCTGGCGCGCCTGGTCGTCGTCGTGCGCGCCGGCGACGAAGAGCTGCTCGCGGCCGCGGAGGTCGGCGACGTCGAGGTGGTGCTCGGCGGCACGACGCGGACCGGCTCGGAGCTCGCGGCCCTGCAGCATCTGGCTCCGGCGATCGAGGACGGCTGCATCGGCGTGGTGTCGATCCACGACGGCGCCCGTCCGCTCGCGTCCGCCGCGCTGGTGACCGCGGTGACCGATGCCGCGGTCCGCCACCGCGGCGCCGTACCCGGCCTGCCGCTCGACAAGCACCTTGTGGAGGTCGACGGGCAGGGCGTCGTACGCCGTCGGCTCACCGGCGCGCACGCCACGATGCAGACCCCGCAGGCGTTCGCGGCCGGACCGCTGCTCGCGGCGTACCGGCAGGCGGGCGCCGACGGGTACGACGCCACCGACACCGCCGGCTGCATCGAGCGCTACTCCGACATCGCGGTGCGGCTGGTGCCCGGTGAGGAGACCAACATCAAGGTGACCGTCGGCGCCGACCTCGACCGGGCCGATGCCCTGCTGCGCCGGCTGCGACACTGACGGCATGGTTCTCGAGATCGGCATCATCCACGTCACGCCGGGCCAGGAGGACGATTTCGCCGCGGCGTACCGAGAGGCGCGGGGCATCCTGGCCTCGACGCCGGGGTGCCGGTCGGTCCGGATGACCCGCGGGATCGAGTCGCCGTCGCAGTTCGTGCTGCTCGTGGACTGGGACACCCTCGACGCGCACGAGAAGGCATTTCGCGGCACCGACCGCTACACCCGCTGGCGTGCCGCGATCGGGTCGTACTTCGCCGAGCCGCCGCGCGTCGAGCACGCCCTCGACGTGGGGTGACCGAGATGGCAACCGTCAGCGTCCGCTACATCGTCCACGACGTCACCGACCTCGAGGCTACGGTGCGGGCGCTGCGAGCGGCGGGGACGCTCCGCAACGACCTCGCCGCTCCGCCGGGCCTTTGGCGATCTCCAGGGATGTACGGCGTCCCGGAATCGGTATCGCCGCGACCTCCGTGTCGAGTGGCGGCAGCGGCGCGGAGCGGGGCACGCGGAGGGTGATCCGCCCGCCGCGGCCGCCCACGCACCGGCGAGCACGCCATCGACGAGCAGGCCGTGCGGGTGGAACGTGTCCGCGAGCGGCGGCCGGACCTGCCCGGTGCCGGCGAATTCCAGTAACCGCATTTCCTCGGCCGGCAGGAGCCGGACCCCGATGTGAGCTGGCGCGGTGCCGAGACATTCCTCGTCGGCGGCGAGGATCCAGGCCTGGGAGCCCTCGACGGACACCGGCGCGAGCTCCACGGCGAGATGGCGCCATACGCCCCGCGCATCCGCTGGGGACTGCCCCGACCAGCGGGCGAAGAGCGCCGGCGTCGTCGGGCCGTAGTGGTGCAGATGCCGGCGCGCCAGCTCGATCGCCGCCTCCCGCGCGTCCATCGCGGGTTGCGGATGCTCGCGGATCCGCAGCGACCGCGCATCCCAGCGGATAACAATCCGGCCGGTCGCCGTGGCCCCCCGGAGCCCGTCGCGCAGCTCGGGCGGAAGGTCGGCAGTACGCCGCGCGCGGCCGCCGAGAGCGCGGCAGATCCGCTCGGCATCGTCCTCGATCACGCGCCGCGCCGCGGGATCCGCCGGCAGCCGGCCGATCGTGAAGACACCGAGGTCGTCGGCCGGCAGCAGGTGTACGGCGGCCCGCGGGCTGTAGGTCTGCACCAGCCGCGGATCCTCCCACGCATCCGCGCGGCACGACTCGACCCGTGCGGCCAGCGAGATCAGTCCGGAGCGCGGCCAGCTGTCCTGCAGCCCGCACCGCGCCGCCACGTCGTACGCCCCCGCCGGCAACCTGGCTGTGAGGTGGTTGACGTGGAGGCGGTAACGGATCGCCTGGGCCCGGTCGATGACCTGCATGATCGGCACGCTAAAGCCCAAAGACGACAAGTCATGTCCTATTTTGGTGACAGAATCGCGCCATGCGGGCCGATCGTCCGTTGCAGCTGCTCCTGATCCTGCAGACCCGCGGGCAGGCGACGGCCAAAGAGCTCGCCGCACGGCTCGGCGTCTCCACCCGCACGATGCAATGCGACATGGAGGCGCTCAGCCTGTCCGGGGTTCCGATCTACGCGGTCCGCGGGCGCGGCGGCGGATGGGCCCTGTTGCCGGGTTACCGCACCCAGCTGACCGGCATGACTGCCGCCGAGGCCATGACCGTCTTCGTCGGGACCACGGCGCACGTACTTGCCGACCTCGGTCTCGCCGGGTCGAGCGATCGTGCGATGACGAAGCTGCTGGCGGCGTTGCCGGCTCCGGCCCGCCGGGACGCGGAGTACGCGCGAGCGCGGGTCCTCCTCGACGACCCGGGCTGGAACGACCCGGCGGCCACCCCGAAATGGCTGGACGCCTGCCGCCAGGGTTTGTGGGACCAGCGATGGCTGGGGATGCGGTACGCCGCCCACGAGCGCCTCGTTCGGGTGGCGCCGCTCGGGCTGGTCGCGAAGGGCCGGAAGTGGTACCTCGTCGCCCGGCGCGGCGACAGCCAGATCCGCACCTACCGGGTGGCCCGGATCGCACGCGCCGAGGTGACCGGCGAGGAGTTCGACCGCCCGCCCCGATTTCGATCTTCGTGCCCACTGGTCGGAATCGTCCCGCGGGTTCCGCGAGGGCCTACCGTCGTACGTCGTCGTCCTGCGGATCAAGGACGCGTTGATCGAGCGGCTGCCGCACGCGCGGCCGCCGGAAGTCACCGGTCTCGAATCGGGGTGCTCGCGGGTCGAGGCCGATTTCGAGAATCCCTCGGAGGCGCTGGCTTTCGTGCTCGGCGCCTGCGGCGACGCCGTGGTGCTGGCACCAGACTCGCTGCGGGCCGACGTCCGGCGCGCGGCCGGGCGCGTCGCGCGGGCTCACCACGACCGGTAGGCAGTCACCGCGGATCCGCTGCGGAGATTCGGGCCACACCGTCACGGTCCCGCCGCCGCCAGTCAGCCCGCCCTCCGCCCCGCCCACGCGCGGCTCGTACGTGATCGGCCAGATCCAGCCGGCCGCGTGCACCGTCAGCGCATCCCAGACCTGCTCCGACGTACCGGGCTGCACACCCTCCCAGCGGACCTCGAACTTGGTGCCCAAGGTCGTCGCCTTCCTCGCTCGTCGCGTCCCGCCGTCGGCGGGCCTTATATGGACCCGACAATCGGGCGACCCTGAAATCGACAGCCGGTCGGCAAACGCTCTGTCTACGCTCGATCGATGACCCAGCTGTTCATGACCCATCCCGGGCCGATCGCCGCGACGGCCGAGGCCGGCCCCGGGCTGCGGCTGCGCGCCGCGGACGGCCGCGACGGCGACGCTCTGGCGGCACTCCTCACCGACGCCTTCGAGGAGACGTGGGACGTCGACCGGGTCGACCGCGACCTGCTCGCGCCCCCGGACGTCGTACGCACGTGGGTCGTCGAAGACGATTCCGCGGACCGGCTGCTCGCGACCGCGTCGGAGCGGCTGCTTCCCGAGCGCTATCCAGGCGCCGGATACCTGCACTGGGTCGGTACGTCGCCCCAGGCGCGCGGACACGGGTTCGGTGCGCTGGTCGTCCGGGCCTGCCTCGCCGGTTTCGCCGATCGTGGGCTCGGCCGCTGCGTGCTGGAAACCGACGATTTCCGGCTCCCGGCGGTCGCGCTCTATCTCAAGCTGGGCTTCATTCCCGAATACCGCAATCATGAGGAGCAAGTCGCCTGGTCGATGGTGTTGCCGCAGGTCGTCGGCGTGGCGTCCGGACTCGGGAGCAAATGAGTGAGCGGAACCCCCTCAATACCCGGTGGGAAGGCGTTTTGGCGTGGCTCGTGATGGTTGCGGCCGATGTGGCGAACGTGACGATATGGCGTCTACTTGCTTTTTCGGCCGCGCATCCCTCCAACCTGACCGACGAGCCGCGGGCGGTTTGATCGAGCCGATGGTGCTGGTCAAGCTTCGGCTGATGATCCCGTAAAGCAATCGCTGCAACGGATGGTCGAGGTCTTGTACCTCAGCCGCACCGGTGTCCCTTGGGGTGGATGCCCCACGACTTTCCACCGTGGAGCGGCGTCTATTGATGCTTCAAGCGATGCAACCACGAGGCAACACCCGCAGAGTCCACGACGCGCTACGCGATGCCAGCCACGATGCGGCGGGTCGGCACCCGATGGGCTCGGTCCCTGGCTGGTCCCGCGGTTTCCGCCCAACGGTGGGCAGAATCAAGCGACTAGGCCCTATCGGTTGTGATTGTTAGCCGGCTAGATAATTGTTTGATCGGTCTGACCGATATGTCCGAACGTGGCGTGCGGGATTGTCGGTGGTCGGGCTTAACTTGAGATCATGACCGCACGACCCGCATGGCCGGCGGCCGGGCCCGGGCAACTGCTGGCCGCGATCCGCGAAATCGACGCGCTGCGGAACTGGATGGACGGGCTGTTCACGGTGCTGCTGGCCGCCGCCGAGCAGACCCAGCTGGCCCTGGCGGGTGGGAATCGGAGCCTGGCCTTGCTGCTGGCCGAGCACACCCGCCTGCCGGTGCGGGCCGCTCGTGATATGGTCCGGGTCGCGACCGCGACCCAGCCCGATCCCGGGTCCGGCCGCACCGACTACCCCCGGCTCGGCGAGTTGCTGCGGCACGGGGAGCCAGCGGCACCGACACCGCGCTGATCGTGCGCACTCTCGACCAGCTACCCGCCCCGGTGCGGCCCGACAGCGAGCACGCGCTGTGCCAGGAGCTGCTCGACCTGGACAACGCGGCTCTGCGCGGACGCTGCCGCCAGCTCAAGCAGGAACATCTGGCCCCGGTCGACCCGACGCCACGGGCTAACAGCACGGGCTACCGCGTCGACGATGACGGATCGATTACCGGACGGTTTTACTTCACGCCGGAAAGCGCGATGATCCTGCGTGCCGGCCCTGGATGGGCCGGCCCAAACCCCGACCCGCCGCCAACAGGGTCAAGGACACCCGCGGCACCGCGCAGCGCACCGGCGACGCCCTGATCGAGCTCGCCCGCATGGCCATGGCCGAAGCGAAACTCCCCGCGCACGGCGGCACCCGACCGAATGTGCTGCTCACAATGTCCCTGACCGACCTGCGCGGCGAGCACGCACCAGCGGGCCGAGCCGGCCCCACAGCCGGCGCGGGCGAGTTGACCGCAATCCCCGACTATGCAATGGATCAAGCTGCACGAAGGGTATTAGCCGGGCCGCAGCCGTTTCGGCAGTTTGGCTAGGACGGCGGCGTACGACGCGTCGACGAGCTCGAGCACCTCGTCGTCGGTCACGCCACCGGCGATGCGGACGTTGTTCCAGCCCGATCGCCCGATGTACGCCATGACCGAGACGTCGTCCGGAAAGGTCTCGATCAGCTCGTCGGCCTCCTCGCGGGTGGCCCCGCACTTGATGCCCACGGACTGCTCGCCGCCGCCCGGCGAGCCGAGAAAGGCGAAGATCTTCGTCCCCACCTTGACGACCTCGTCGCCCTCCCACGGCTCGTCCAGCCACGCCCCCGGCTTGGCCAGGCAATGGGCCACCAGCTCGTCGCGGCGCATCTCACTCGCGCGAGCCGTGATCGACAACCTCGACGTTGTTGCCGTCGGGATCGCGGAGGAAAACGCCGTAATAGCCGGGGTGGTATTCCGGGAATTCGCGCGGGGCGTGCAGCACCTCCCAGCCGTGCTCGACGGCCAGCGCGTGCACCGCCTCGACGACATCGCGGCGCTCGGCTGAGAACGCCACGTGGCACTCCCGCTGCGGCTCGTGCTTGCTCGCGCTGATCCAGAACGGCGCGGCGCCGCCCGGACCGCCGAAACCGACGGCCTCGCCGAAGTCCATCGACACGCCCTTGCCCAGCGGCTGGAGCAGGGCGGTGTAGAACGCCTTGCTGGCTGCCATGTCGTCGACCTGAATGCCCACGTGATCAATCATGCTGGCGAGGCTATCCCCGACCACTGACAGCGTGCAGCAGCTTCACGTTGTCGCGGATCCGCTCGGCCAGCGGCAGCTCGGTCGCGAAGTCCTCGATCGACACCCACCCGTCGTACCCGACCGTCCGCAGCGCTTCGAACAGCTGGACGAAGTCGACCTGCCCCGTGCGCATTGCCGCCCACGTTGCGGCCCATCCGACGGTGCCGTCCGGGCGCGGGTCACCGGGCAGCCACCGCCCGCTCTTGACGTGCACGTGCGCCAGGTAGTCCTCGAGGATCTCCAGACCCATGCGGTACGGCGTCCAGCCCTCGTAGACCATGTTGCCGATGTCGTGGATGACGCCGACGTGCGCCGGGTCGCGGCCGTCGACGAATCGCCGGGCCGCGTGCGGGCTGAAGGACACCGTGCGGTGGTGGATCTCGGCGAGGGCCTTGACCCCGTGCTTCTTGGCCAGCTGCTCGACGGTCTCGTAATCCTTGCGGGCGGCGTCCCACTGGGTCCGCCACGGACGGTCGTCGTCGTACCCCGGCAGCGAGATGCGCACCTGCGGCACCCCGAGCGCCGATACCGCTCCGAGCACGTAATCGACCTGCTCCGGCTCGTTGCACCGGACGTAGCTGCCGATCGACGGCATCCCGAGCCCGGCCGACTCACTCAGCGCCCGGATCGCCGGTACGTCATCAGCGAAGCTCGACAGCGGCCAGGTACAGCGGTTGCCCGACCAGAAACCGGACGCGTGCTTGGTCACCGGCGGTTGATCCGTCACCCGCCACTCGACGCCGTCGTAGCCGGCGTCGGCGATCTCCTGGACCGCCTCCTGCGGGCTCCACTCGGGCAGGCTGGCGGTGAAGACGGCGAATTGCATGGAATGTCCTTCCGACATCTGGGCGGTCGTGTCCGCCGTCAATCCAACACCCCAGCTACCGCCGGTGAGCATGACCTACCCCTTGAGGTGGTTGGACTTCGCCGCGCCGAGGACGACGATGAGCCGATGAGCCCTCTTCGCGCCCGCCTGTCGGCCATCGGGGTTGCCGTCCTCGCCGGCGGCGCGATCCTGGCCTGCAGCGGCGGGCCCGGGCGGGCCGCCGACCACGCCACCGCCGCCCCCGCCGTTGCGGCACCGGCGATCCACGACTGGCCGACCTACCACTACAACGGCATCAGGTCGGGAAACAGCCCCTACATCGGGACCGTGCATTCCGGCCTGCACCAGGTCTGGAACCGCTCGCTCGACGGCGCGGTCTACGGCTCGCCGATCGTCGCCGGTGGGCACATGATCGTCGTGACCGAGAACGACACGGTCTACGAGATGAAGCAGAACGCCGTGGTGTGGAAGCACCACCTCGGTACGCCGGTGCCGCGGTCGAGCCTGCCGTGCGGCAACATCGACCCGCTCGGGATCACCGGGACGCCGATCTACGACCGGACGACCAACACGGTGGTCGTGGTGGCCGAGCTGGCCAACCCGATCCGCCATACCGCGGTCGGGCTCGATCCGGCGACCGGCCGGATGAAGTGGTACCGCAAGGTCGACGTCCCGAGCAACGTCCCCGGCATCACGCCGGCCGCGATGCAGCAGCGGGCGGCGCTCAATATCGCCGGCCGCAGCGCCTACGTCGCCTACGGCGGTCTGACCGGTGACTGCAGCAGCTACCGCGGCAGCGTGGTCGGGCTCAACCTCGATCGCCCGATGAGCGCGGCGCTCACTGACATGACGGTCCCGACCTCCCGCGAGGCCGGCATCTGGGCGCCGCCCGGGCCGAGTCTGAACACCAGCGACAACTACCTGCTCGTCGCCGTCGGCAACGGCGCGACCGCCGAGACCGGCAGCTACGACAAGAGCGACTCCGTGCTCAAGATCAGCGCGACCGGCATCCTGGACTCCTTCTCCCCCAGCTCGTGGCGCGCCGACAACCGGGACGACCTCGACCTCGGCTCCCAGGGGCCGGCCATCGTCGGCAATCACCTCTTCATCGCCGGCAAGTCGGGGACGGCGTACGTCCTCGATCGCAACCATCTCGGCGGCATCGGCGGCGAGATCCACAGCCAGTCGCTGTGCCGCTCCTTCGGCGGTACGGCGCTGTCGGACTCGACGGTCTTCGTGCCGTGCACCGACGGCATCCGCGCGGTGCGGATCGGCGCCGACGGGACGATGAGCGTGCTGTGGCACACTCAGGCCTCGATCACCGGCTCACCCGTGCTCGGCGGCGGGCGGCTCTGGGCCATCGACTCCTCGGCCGGCCGGCTCTACTCGCTCGACCCGGCCACCGGCGCCGTGAGGGCGAGCGTCTCGATCGGGTCGGTCAACCGCTTCGCCACGCCGATGCTGGTGCAGCGCTCGGTGCTGATCGGCACCCTGAGCGGGGTCGTGGCCTTCAATTGGACGTGATCGACCAGCCGAGCGCGGCGGCCCCGATGCCGGCGACAAACGTCATGACGACGTTCGTGACGGCGTGGAACCGGTCGAGGTTGTCGGCGAGCCCCTCCGCCGTCAGCTCGAGGATACCTGGCTGAACCGCACGTGGTTGCCCGCGGGGTCGCGGAAGGCGCAGTCGCGCACGCCGTACGGCTGGTCGATCGGCTCCTGGATCACCTCGGCGCCGGATGCCTGCACCTTCTCGAAGGTCGCGTCGACGTCGTCGACCGTGAAGATCATGGCGGTAAACATTCCCTTCGCGAGCAACCGGAAGACGCTCTGCACGTCGTCGTCGTTGATGTTGCGGTTGTCGGCCGGCGACTCGATCACGATCTCCTGGTCGGGTCGATCCGGCGACGCCAGGCTCAGCCAGCGCATGGTTTCGAACTGCACGTCGTTAACGACCACGAGGCCGACAGTGTCCCGGTAGAAGCCGAGTGCCGCTTCCTTGTCGTCGGCGAGCACGAACGAGTGCGAGATTTTGATTGTCATGCTGGCGAGGCTAGGCCGGTACGCCGTCCGGCGGCTTCTTCGATCCTGCTCGCTTTCCCGCCGGCCGGGAGATCTCCTTGGCGCGGCAGGCCGGAATCAGCGCGTCGTGCTCGTGGTCGCGCGCGCGGTAGGCGCTCGGTGACTCGCCGACGACGGCGGCGAATCGTGCACTGAAGGTGCCGAGCGACGTGGCGCCGACGCCGATGCAGACCTCCGTCACCGACAGGTCACCGCGGCGCAGCAGGGCCTTGGCCCGCTCGATCCGGCGGGTCTGCAGGTAGCCGTACGGCGTCTCGCCGTACGCCGCGCGGAATTGTCGCGCGAAATGCGCCGTCGACATCAGCGCCGTCCTGGCCAGCGCGGCGACGTCGAGCGGCTGCGTGTAGTCGCGGTCCATCTGATCGCGGGCCCGGCGCAGCCGCATCAGCTCGTCGAGCTCCTGCCGCAATGCCGGATTCATCGCACGAACATATTCTCGATCGAGAGGTAGGTCCGGGCGGCGCTCGACATCGGATCGGCGGCGAAATGCCGCTGCAGTGCGCGATTGGCGAGCGCATTGTCCAACGATCCGAGGATCATCGACTGGTCCAGCACCAGGTAGCGGTGGCCGACGGCGCCGGTGGCCGGGTTGACGGCGTCGAAGAATCCGCGCGACCCATAAATGTCCGGGTAGAGCCGCCGGAGGTTCGTGATGTTGGCATGGGCCCGCTGCGGCGCGACGTCGAGGGCGAGGAACGACGCATGCGGCGTCACCACGTCTTCGGTCGCGCAGGTGACGCTCTGCGACAGACCGAGGTTGGGATCGCTGCTCGTGGCGCCGGCGCCGTGATAGGGGAATTCCTGGCCCTCGGCGCCGAACCCGCCGTACCCACCGGTGTCATCGGGGGTGCTCGACGGCGACATCCCCCACACCGGGTAGTGCAGCTCCTCGGTGGCGTAGCGGATCTGCACCTTGACCGCCTGCGCGCCGGCCTCGCCGAAGGAGCGCGGTCCCCACGACGTCTCGGGCACGACCACGTCGGCCGCCAGGGCCTCGAACATGCCGCCGGAATAGGTCGGGACGAAGCCGATGTCGGTCCCGGGATACGCAGTCCGCGCCAGCTGCGCCACCACACATTTCCCGGCATCTGACGGCGGCCCATGCCGAGATAGGCCGAGATCCGCGGGTCGCAGTGAAGCGCCCCGTTGTGGTAATAGTGGCCGGCGTTGGCCGGATCGGTCGGCGGCAGGCCAACGTAATAGCCGCCGTACATCTGCCCGGTGGGCTGGTTGCCCGCGATTGCGGGATTGACGTTGCAATGGGACTCGGCGCGGCCGTCGTAGAAGGTCCTGAAATACATCGGAGCCGGCTGCCGGTCGGCCCGCCCGCGCACGCCCGGCAGTGCCTGGCGGGCGACCGTCAGACCCGATGCGTACCAGCCGTTGTCGACGTTGGACACGAAAAAGCAGTTGTCGAAAGCCGGCGTCGGCTCCGTCGTGCAGTCGGGCCCGCCGGGATTGACGATGGTGTGCCCGGTCGTGGTGTCGTACCACTGGTACAGGAAGCCCTTGTAGCGCTGGAGTTTGGCGACCTCGGTCAGGGTCGCGTTGACCATGCCAGTCGGGTCGGCGCGGCTGATCAGGCCGAGGTCACTCGCGGAGACCACCGCCCACAGGTAGACACCGATATTCGACGCCGAGGTGTAGCGGCCGTACGCCGTCGGTGACGCGGACCCGCCGGCGTAGGTCAGGTTGTCCAGCGGAAGGTGCGTCGACGGGTCGACGTCGGCGGCATAGAACCGCCAGGTGTCACGGGCGATCCGCATCAGCTGGGATCTCTGCGCGGCGCTGAGCCCGCGGTAGTCTGCCACCCCGGAGGTATCGGAGCGCGGGTGGGCGGCCGCCATCGCCGGCGGGACGGCGGTGCCGCACAGCGCGGGGACGGCGAGCGCCGTGAGGCGACGCGTGCGACGGGCTAAGGCAATCTCGGGCTCCTCCGCTGCTCACGATGGGTTCCGGCTCACCCTAGCGGGAGTTTCCCCGCTGTGTGATTGACCAGGGTGTCTTCCGCTGTGGTGCTTGGTTCTTGGGCCTGAAACGTGTATTACCTAGATATGGCGTCGATTGTGGGTAAGAAGCAGGGTGGGAAGACGTACTACTAC
>JBBSHJ010000008.1:0-54285 GCA_038253135.1 Mycobacteriales bacterium
CGCGCGGGTGTGCGTCGGCGCGTTCTCGGACCGGCGGCTGGCGGCGGCCCGGCGGGCACTCGGCCCGCGGGTGGCGACCTCCCTCGGCCCGCATCAGGTGGCGCGGTTGCGCGCCCTGGCTGGAACCGGCACGCTGGCCACCCGGCTCAGCGCCGCCGGGACCCGCGGGCTGCAGCGCTACGCGTGCGTCCAGGTGCCGCCGGCTGTCCGTGGAGTGCCGATCCTCACCCCGGGCTTTCTCACGCTCGCGCACCGGATCGGGCTGCAGGTGCACGTGTGGACGATCGACGATCCGGCCACGATGCATCAACTGCTGGATCTCGGCGTCGACGGGATCATGACGGACGAGATCGGGACGCTGCGCGACGTGCTGTCCAGCCGTGGGGCGTGGCCGCGATCGGGTCAGAAGTAGGCACCGCGCTGCTCGTACGGCGTCGAGAGCACCACGGTCGTGCGGGTCGACACGTTCCCTGCCCCGCGGATCTCCTGCAGCACCGACTCGAGCGCACCCGGGCTCGCGACCCGCACCTTGAGCAGGTAGCTCTCCTCGCCGGCAACGCTGTAACACGATTCGATGGCCGTGATCCCGAGCAGCCGGTCGGGGGTGTCGTCCGGAGCGGCCGGGTCGATCGGCTTCACCGCCACGAACGCCGTCAGCGGGCGTTCCAGCGCGTCGGGGTTTACCCGCGCGGTGTAGCCGCGGATGACGCCGCGCTCCTCGAGCCGGCGTACCCGCTGGTGCACCGCAGACACCGAGAGCCCGACCCGCTCGGCCAGCTCCGTGTAGCTCACCCGTCCGTCGGCAACCAGGGCCCGGACGATCTCGCGGTCGATGTCCTGCATGGCGCTCAAACTACCTGGCCAGCTACCGGGCCCCGTCGGGCCGGGTTGACTGTGAGATCGGTCGCGATTTGGCAACAGAGGCAACCAATGTGCCGGTCGCTGCGTATCAGATAGCAGACGCTGCGCGACCCGCGTCCCGTCATGACGTTGATCCGGACGCGTGGGCGGGAATCCGGCCGAACCGTTCGGCGTTCAACAATTGCCGTCCTGCGAATCGCTTGCTCGCAGGAACGGCACAACCGCGACACCGCTGGAGGGCTGTCATGGCTGATCGTACGCTTCGGGGAAGCCGACTCGGATCCGTCTCGTATGAAACCGAGCGCAACAGCGACCTTGCACCGCGGCACCAGGCGGAATACCGATGCATGCGGGGCCACGTCTTCACGGTCCCGTTCTCCGACGACGCCGACGCGCCGCGCGCCTGGGACTGTCGTCTCGACGGTACGACGGGCAAGCTCATCGGCGCCGGCGAGCCGGAATCGAAGAAGGTCAAGCCGGTCCGCACGCACTGGGACATGCTGATGGAACGCCGTACCATCGCCGACCTCGAAGAGGTCCTTGCCGAGCGGCTCGAGCTGCTCCGCGAGCGGCGCCCGCGCAAGTCCGCTTAAGCCCACCGCGGCGCGAACCTCGCGCCGCAGGCAGAGCCCGTCCGGTCACACCGGGCGGGCTCTCGTCTTGTCCGGGTCCTCAGCGTTGTCCGGGTCCTCAGCCGCCGGAGGCGGCCAGCTCAGCGTCGACCGGTACGCCGAGATCGTCGCGGTCGTGTAACCAGCCGTCGGGCAGCGCCACGGCCTTCACCCCGGATGTCGTGCGGCCGCGCGGCTGGGCTGCCGTCTCCGTGGGGTACGCCGCATCGGCCGGCAGCTGGGCGAGCAGATCGTCCAACTCGGCGAGCGAGCTGACTCGGTGCAGCCGGCTCCGCACCTCCCCGCCGACCGGGAACCCCTTCAGGTACCAGCCGGTGTGCTTGCGCAGGTCGATCAGCCCGCGTTGCTCGCCCTTCCATGCCGCCATCAGCTCGGCATGCCGCCGGATCACCTCGGCCACCTCGCCGAGGGTCGGCATCGGGGGGGCCTCCCGGCCCGCGAACGCGGCGGCCAGCTCGCCGAAGAGCCACGGCCGGCCCATGCAGCCGCGTCCGACGACGACGCCGGCGCAGCCGGTCTCGCGGACCATGGCCAGCGCGTCCGCGGCGGTCCAGATATCGCCGTTGCCCAGAACGGGCACGGGGAGCCGCGACGCCAGCTCGCCGATCGGCGCCCATGCCGCGCGGCCGGAGTAGAAGTCCGAGGCGGTCCGCCCGTGCAGGGCAACCCACACAGCGCCTTCGGCCGCGGCGATGGCGCCGGCCTCCAGGTAGGTGAGGTGCGCGTCGTCGATGCCCAGCCGCATCTTCACGGTCACCGGTACGGCGCCGGCGGAGCGGACCGCGGCGCGCACGATGGCGGCGAACAGACCCCGCTTCCAGGGCAGCGCGGCACCGCCGCCGCGGCGGGTCACCTTCGCGACCGGGCAGCCGAAGTTGAGGTCGATGTGGTCGACCCTGTCCTCGCCGACGAGGATCCGCACGGCCTCGCCGACCACGGCCGGGTCGACGCCGTACAGCTGCAGGCTGCGCGGTGCCTCCTCCGGCGCGAACCCGATCATCGCCATCGTCTTGGGGTTGCGCTCGCAGATCGCCCGAGTGGTGATCATCTCGCTGACATACAGGCCGGCGCCGTAGTCGCGGCACACCCGCCGGAACGGCGAGTCGGTCACCCCGGCCATCGGCGCGAGCACGACCGGAGGATCAACGGTGTGGGGGCCGAGGCGCAGCGGTACGTGCGGGTGCCGATCCCGCGCATCGCTCATCGGCAGCACGTTCATGATCGCGGCTCCCGTCGGTCCGTGCGGCATGTCGTCACCAAACGCACGCCGCGACGACCTGGCGGTCGCCCCCACCTACGGTAGATGCTCCGCGCCGCCCGGTGCTCGGCCGGGTCAGCGCCGCGGGTCGGGTCGATCGGGAGGAACATCCTCAACGATCTGTCCCTCGACGACCGCCGCACCGCCTCCGGCTACGGTCCCGGTGGACCCCCGGTCAGCCGCGTCCGGCGCCCGCGTCGAGCCGACCCGGATGGTCGCCTGGCGGCCGAACCGGGCCACCGTCCGGCCGAGGTGCGCGAGGGCGAAGGCGCCCAGCACGCGGCGTACCGGTGGAAGGACCAGCAGCAGCCCGATCGCGTCGGTGAGGAAACCCGGAACCGCGATCAGGCCGGCGCCGAGCACGCCGACGACGCTGCCGACCGCCTCGACCGGCGCCGGCTGGTGCCGTCCGGCGGCGCCGGGCTGCTCGCCGGCGAGCGTGGCCAGCGACCGGCGGAGGAATCCGCCGCCGATGCGCCGCATCAGCAGGACGCCGGCGATGCAGCCCGCGGCCAGCAACCCGCTCGTCGGCAGCACGCCGATGGCGTTGGCGACGAGAATACCGACGACGATCTCCGCGGCGGCGTACCCGAGCACCACGGCCAGGGCGATGACGGCGACCATCTAATCCTCACCCTCACCGTCGACGGAACGTTGACCATCGACCTCGACCGGAGGTTTGGCTAGTTGTAGGGCAGGATGGGCGAATATGGAGGGTCGGGTGAGCCGCGCGACCTGCCGCTGGCGACCGCCGGGTCGGGCCGCGCGCAGGCGGGAGATCACATCCACCGCACCCCACCACGTGACCCGCCAAAAGGCCTCGGTCACGATCGCGCGGCTCATCTTGCTCACGCCGCGCTCGCGTTCGACGAAGGTGATCGGCACCTCGAGAACGCGGAAGCCGGCCCGGAAGGCCCGCCGGGCGAGGTCGACCTGGAAGCAGTAACCCGCCGACGCGACGCCGGACAGCTTCAGCGAGCGCAGCACGCCCGCCCGGTAGGCGCGGTACCCGCCGGTGGCGTCGCTGATCGGCATCCGCAGGGCGATGCGGGTGTAGACGTTGGCGCCGCGCGAGAGCAGCAGCCGGCTGCGGGGCCAATCGACGACCGTGCCGCCGGGGATCCAGCGCGAGCCGATCACCAGGTCCGCAGCGTCGAGGGCGGTCAGTAGCCGGCGCAGCTCCTCCGGAGCGTGCGAGCCGTCGGCGTCCATCTCGACGACCACGTCCGCGCCGCATTGCAGCGCGCGGTCGAAGCCGGCGAGGTAGGCCGCTCCGAGCCCCTCCTTCTCGGCCCGGTGCAGGACGCTGACCGCCGCGTCGCCGGCGGCGAGCGCGTCGGCGATCGCGCCGGTGCCATCCGGGCTGCCGTCATCGACGATGAGCACCGTCGCGTCCGGTACGGCGGCCCGCAGCCGGGTCACGATCGGCCCGATGTTCTCGGCCTCGTTGTACGTCGGGATGACGACGGTGACGAGACCGGGGGCTGTGCGAGCCCGGGCCGGCTCACTCACCGAGCGCGTCCGGCGGTGGTGAGGTCGGCCTCCGGGTTGTCCGGCTTGTCGCCGAGGTCTGGGCGCGACCGGTGCGCCGACGCCATCCGGCGGCCCAGGCCGAGCGCGGCCGCCGCGGTGAGGAAGCCGAGACCGGTGAGGGCCCACTCCGGGCCGTCCCCGAGCCGGTCGGCGAGCGTCGTACCCGTCGACAGCGGCACGGACCGGGAGAACGCGGCCGCGGTGTAGATCGACGACCGCGCGAGCACCGTCCCGTCGGGGGCGATGACGCCGCTGATGCCGGTCGTCGAGGCGACCATCGCGGTGCGGGAGTGCTCGACGGCGCGGATGCGCGCCATGGCGAATTGCTGCGGCGCTTCGCCACTGCGGCCGAAGGTGGCGTTGTTGGTCTGCACCAGCAGCACCGTCGCTCCGTGATCGACGGCGTCCCGCACGAGGCCGTCCTCGGCGATCTCGAAACAGATCACGTCGCCGACGGTCGTCCCGGCGATCTGCAGCGCGCCCACCCGCGTGCCGGCGATCATGTTGCCGACGAGGTCGACCTTGCTCGTGACCAGGCGGGCGATCGAGCGCATCGGCATGTACTCGGCGAAGGGCACGGGATGCCGCTTGATGTAGGTCTGACCTGGACCGGTCTTCGGATCCCACACGATCCCGGCGTTGCGGACCTTGTCCCCGGGCCCGTCCAGCAGCGTTCCGACGAGGATGGGCACGTCGATCGCCTGAGCGGCGCGGTGGATCAGCGCGGCCGCGTCGGGATTGATGGTCGGGTCGATGTCGGAAGAGTTCTCGGGCCACACGACGAAGGCCGGCCGCGGCGCCGTGCCCGCTTTGATCGCCGCCGCCAGCCGCTCGGTCTGCCGCACGTGGTAGCGCAGCACCGCTTCGCGCTGGGCGTTGAAGTCGAGGCCCAACCGGGGCACGTTGCCCTGGACCACCGCGACGGTGCGGTGGGGGTCACCGGAGCCGGAGTGGATCATCAGCGGTCCGAGCGCGAGCCCCAGCAGCGGTACGACGACCGCGCACCCGAGCGCGCCGGCGAGGGCGCGGCGCCGCACGGCGTACCACCGGGCCTTGCACCCGACGACGGCGAGCGCCAGTAGCGAGCCGGCGAGCGCGATGACGAACGTCAGCAGCGGCGCGCCGCCGACGGCCACGAAGGGCAAGAACGGGCCGTGCGGCTGGCGGTATGCCAGCCCGCCCCCCCGGGCACCCCCCCACGGGAGGCGGCCGCGGACCGCCTCCTGCCCGACCCATAGGGCGGCCGTCCAGACCGGCCAGCCGGGCAGCCGCTGGGCGAGCGTCATGAGGCCGGCCATGACTGCCAGGTACAGCGATTCGAAGACCGCCAGGATGAGCCAGGGGGCCGCGCCGACGTAGATTGCGCAGAAGTGCAGCAGCGGGATGAAAAACGCTGCGGCGAAGACGAATCCGAGCGCACAGCCGACGCGCAGGCTCCGGCCGTGCACAGCCACGGACAGCGCGCCGACGGCGATCGGTGCGAGCCACCTCAGGTCATGCGGCGGGAATGCGGCCATCAGCCCGAGCCCGGCGAGCAGCGCCAGCGCGAAGGCCGACCGGGTGCGCACGACCGGCGCGGGCACGACCCGATCCGCGGGGTTCGGGAAGTGGGCGTCCAACCAACGCACCGAAGGGCCTCCAACGCCGTGCCAACGTCAAGGGGCTCAACTGTACGGCGAAGCGGCATGCGGGCGGCATCACGGCCACGGCGAGCGCAGCAGGGGCGGTTCGGCGCGCGGGTCGTCGACAGGATTCTGCCGACGACCCGAGCGCTGCGCGCCAGGGCGCTGGAGCGGTACGTCGTCCTTCGGTCCGACCGATCGCCCGCCGGCTGCGGGTACCTGCGTCGTTGTCTACTGAACGACTCAAACCGAACATCCAGCTCACCCGCCGCCGGTCGGCACTGGACGACGAATCCGTATTCCGGCGCCCGATCGTTGGGCCGCGATCGGAACTTCCGGACGGTGTGCGCCTGCGAGCCGAACGACCGCCCCGGTGTGCGAGACGGGAGCGACATTAGCGACCTGTACCGAGGTCGTGTCAACCGGCCCGACGTCCCCCGTTAACCCAGACCTGCAGGTCAGACGGCCGGTCCCCGAGGCGAATCTTTTTGTTGCCTGGCAACGGAAATCGGCGTGTCGTGCGGCGTGTCGAATCGGGTCGGCGAGGCAACCGACCGGCCGGCCAGGCGTGCCGATATCTCAATGGTCCAGCACCGCGTCGACGGCTCGTTCGCGGGCCGCCGCCAAGGCGCCCATCAGGGGTGCGGCCGGACCCAGCGACGATGCGATCACCCTGCTCCGCCAGCTCGCGCGGGATCTCGCGACGACTGCGACGACCAGCGAGCGGCACCGTCCGGCCAGCTCGACGGCGACCGCGGTGACGGCATGGACAGCGTTCCTCCCCCGGTCGTGGTCGACCTCGACGTGGGCCTGAGACTCGCCGTCGGGAGGGCCGCGCTCGGCGAGATCGACGGCAACGCCGCGCACTCCGCGCGCGGACACGTCGATGGCGCCGACCCGGGCCGCGCCGCAACGAATCCCGAACAGCGTCGCCCTCGAGGGAACCGCCACCGGGCGGACGATCATGTCCCCGCCGCGCGGGCTCTTCAGCGCCGGCGGGCTCGGTGGATCGTTGCCCGGCCCGCGGTTCGCCGCTGTCGTGTCACCGATCGTTCACCTGACCGTCATCGGCATCATGGCGGCGATCTGCGTCGTGGTGCTCGCGCCGCGGTTGCTGCGCCAGGGCGCCGAGTTGCACATCGCGATCGCCCGTGTCACGGCGGAGCGGGCACCCTCGCCCGATCGGGGCCAGCGTCGCGCCGGCGGTCTGGTCGGCCACCGTCAGCTGATCGTGCGGGGACCCGGTCTGCCGCCAGAGATCGACGGCCCAGGCACCGTCAGCGCGAATACGGCCGCCGTAGCGCGATCTGCGGGTTGAGCTCGACGCCGAACCCCGGTCGCTCCCCCAGCGCGGACAGGCCGATCCGGCCGGCCTCCGGTGTCGGCTCGCCCACCAGCAACGGCGCGAACATCGGCACGACCTGGGTGCCGTCCGGATGCATCATCAGGAACTCCGTGAACGGGCTCCCGGGGCGGGTGATCGCGTAGTGATAGCTGTAGACGCTCGATCCGTGCGGCACCACCGGCACGCCGCGAGTGCTGGCGAGCGCGTCGATCTTGAGCAGCTCGGTAAGGCCGCCGCACCAGCCGACATCGGGCTGGATCATGTCCACCCCGCCGAGCTCGAGCAGCGCGCGGAACCCCCATCGCGTCGCCTCGTGCTCCCCGCCGGTCAGCCACAGCTGGGCCGGCAGCCGGCGCCGCGCCTCGCCGTAGCCCCAGTAATCGTCCGGCGGTAGGGGTTCCTCTATCCACTTCAACCCGAGGTCAAGAGCGGCGTGCCCGAGCCGGACCGTGTAGTCAACATCAAGAGCCATCCAGCAGTCATAGGAGAGGAAGAAGCCGTCGGGAACAGCATCCCGCATCCGCGCCAGCAGATCGAGGTTGGCGCGCAGGCCGTCCGGACCCTCGGCCGGGCCGTGGTGCAGCGGCAGCTTGCCGCCGACAAAGCCCATACCGGCCGCCAGATCCGGCCGCGGTCCTGTCGCGTAGCACGCCAGCTCGTCGCGGACCGCGCCACCGAGCATCGCGTAGACCGGCTCGGCGCGAACCCGGCCGAGCAGGTCCCACAGCGCGAGGTCGACACCCGAGATGGCGTTCAGCACGACGCCCCGCCGGCCGTAGAAGAGGGTCGCGGCGTACATCTGGTCCCAGATCCGCTCGAGATCCGTGACCCGCGCGCCCTCGACGAACCGGGCCAGATGCCGTTCGACGATCCACGCGCCGATCTCCCCGGCAGTGGTGACGCCGAGCCCGGTGCTGCCATCGCTGGCCTCGACCACGACGACCAGGCTGCCCAGCACATCGAGACCGAATGACCGCCGGCTGGCGCGGTACTGCGGGTAGCGCCCCATCGGCGTGGCGATGTGGTCGTCGATCCAGTGCGCCCCGGCCTGCGCGTGGTAGTCGGCTCCGCCGGCCGGCCCGCTGCCGCCCGCCTCGCCGTCGTTGCCGGGCTCGACGACGTACGCGCGGACCGAGGTGATCGTCGGAGCGCTCACGCGCTCAGGCCCGGGCAGATGAGGATCTTGCTCTCCACCGCGGTGCCGCGGGCCAGGCGGGTGAAGGCCTCGTCGGCGTCATCGAGGCCCACCCGGCCCTCGATCAGCCGGCCGACCTCCGCCGGCGCGGTGCCGACCCACTCGGCGGTGTCGCGAAATTCCGCTGCGCTGTAACAGAAACTACCGATGATGCTGCGTTCCTCGGTGCTCACCGCGTAGGCCGCCACCGACAGCTCGGGGCTGCCCATGCCGACCAGCACGATCCGCGCGCCGGACTTCGAGGCGGTGAGGGCATCGGCGATCGTGCGGTTGATGCCGACGGCGTCGATCACCACGTCGGCCTTTCCGCCGAGCGCCGCCCGCACGGCCCCGGCGAGGTCCTGCGCCGGTGCGAGGGCACGGGCGCCGATATCGGTGAGCAGGGCCCGCCGTTGCGGGTTCGGCTCGCTCACGATGACGGCCGAGGCGCCGGCCCGGCGTACGCCGAGATAGCACGCCTGCCCGATCGGACCGCCGCCGAGCACGAGCACGCGGTCGTGCGCCCGGACCGCGCCGCGGACCACGGCGTGGTAGCCGACCGACAGCGGCTCGATCAGCGCGCCGTACTCGGCCGGCATCACATCGGGCAGCGGTACGACGTTCGCGGCGGGCACGACGACCTGCTCGGCGAAGGCGGCCGCGCGATCCGGCACGACCCCGATGATCGCGCGCGTCGCGGAGCGGTATTCATGGCCCGGATCGGTGTCCGCCGCGCCGGGGCCGGCGATCACCGGGTTGAAGGTCACCACGCCGCCGGTGCCGATATCGACGCCTGGACCGGCCGCGAGGATCCGGCCGACCGACTCGTGGCCCATGATCTGGCCCGGCACCCGTCGGCCGTTCTCCCCGGTGTAGCCATGGATGTCGCTGCCGCAGATGCCGGTGGCGATGACGCTGATGACCACCTCATCGGGGCCCGGTTGCGGGTCGGGACGATCCTCGACCTCGAGCCGCCAGAAATCGCGGAGCACGAGCGCGCGCATGGATCCTCATCTCCTCATGACTCGATCCGGTCGCCAGTGGCGCGGCAGACCGACGCTACTGGAGGTTGACGAAGAGGCCCCCGTCGACGAGCAGGTCGGCGCCGTTGACATAGGCCGCTTCCGGCTGGGTGAGCAACCAGACCACGCCGGCGACGTCGGCCGGCGCGCCCTCGCGGCGGGCCGGGATCCGGCTGCGGAGGTAGTCGAGCTTGCCCGGCCGGGCCCAGTCCGCGCGATTGATGTCGGTGCCGATCGCGCCGGGAAGCACGGCGTTGCAGGTGATCCCGTGCGGGCCGAGCACGATCGCAAGGCTCTTCATCAGGGAGCTGATGCCGGCCTTGGTGGCGCAGTAGTGCACCTGCTGCGCACCGCCGACCAGCGCGGAGACCGACGAGATCGACACGATCCGCCCGCCTCGACCGGCCGCGACCATCCGCCGGCTGACCTCCTGGGTGGCGAGGAAGCAGCCCCGCAGGTTGACGTCGTGCACGCGGTCCCACAGGTCGACCTCGATGTCGAAGAAGTCGACGAAGGGGCAGATGCCCGCGTTGTTGACGAGCACGTCGACCGGTCCCCAGGCGGCATCAACCTGCGCCGCCATCCGGCGAATCGCCGCCGGGTCGCCGACGTCGGCGGCCACCAGCATGGGCTCGCCGCCGGCGGCGCGGACGAGGTCGGCGGTCTCGGCCGCGGCGCCCGGTTCGTCCGGGTGGTTGATCGCCACCCGGGCGCCCTCGCCGCCGAACCTGGCCGCGATCGCCCGGCCGATGCCGCGGGCGGCTCCGGTGACGAGCACGACCCTGCTCATCCGATCCGCCCGCCCGGGAAGCGGTCCTGGTTCTTGGGGTCGTACAGCGGCACGACGATCTTCCCGTCGGCGGCGACGCGGTCGTAGGCCGCGACGGCTTCGTAAAGGTTCTCGCAGATCCCGATCGGATGCCGGTTGGCCACGTTCTCCAGATAGAAGTAGGAATCCGAGATCGCCGTCGTACCGACCACCGTGTCCACCTCGACCACGATCGACGCGCGGTGGTGCGCGCCGGCCCACCAGGTCCGGATTCCCGGCACGATCTCGTCCTCGTCGCCAAGCAGCCGCATCCGCGGCCAGGCGTCCGTCACGAGATGCGTCAGTACGTCGTCCGGCAGCGACGTGGCGCGATCGTCGTGCGGGTGCTCGTGGGTGCTGTGGAAATGCAGCCACCCCGTGCGGGACAGGCAGATCTGCGCGTGCCCGAACTCCGCCACGTTGGAGACCGTGTAGAGCTGCAGCGGCGTCAGGATCACGTGGGTCACCGCGTCCGGCCGCACGCCGTGCGCGGTCAGCTGCTCCAGCACGAACTGGCCGTGGCCGCGCCGGAACTCCGCTCGGGTCCCGAGCACCTCTCGCCACTTGGAGTTCATCGGTCCGAGGTCGCGGGCCGGGCCGGTGTTGACCAGTGCCGTGACGCCGTCGCCCTCGATCAGCGCCACCTGGAACAGCAACGGGTACCACTCGTCCCAGCCGCTCATCCAGTAAAGCTCCGGTCCGGGCACCTCGCCCGTGCCCATCGCCAGCATCGTGACCCGGTACGCCGTCATGGCTTCACAGCGTCGAGGTGGAACGTTTCACAAGTCAAGCGGCACGGCCGCTCCGTGCCGGCCCGATCCCGGGCCCGGGTACGGTCGAGCTGTGATCGCTCGCCCGGCCGGCACGGAGATCGCGCCCGGCGCGACCCACGTGCCCGGTTGGCTCGACGAGGACGGCCAGCGCCGGCTGGTCGACGCGTGTCGTGAGTGGGCGAGAGCGCCGGCGGGGATGCGGCACACGCGGATGCCGAGCGGCGGCGTCATGTCGGTGCAGACGGTGTGCCTCGGGTGGCACTGGGTGCCGTACCGCTACCTGCGCACGGCCGATGACGGCGCGCCGGTCAAGCCCTTCCCCGGCTGGCTGGCCGGCCTCGGCCGGTCCGCGGTCGACGCGGCCTACGGCGGGGGCGACGGGACGCCGTACGCGCCGGACGTCGCGCTGATCAACTACTACGACGCCGACGCCCGGATGGGCCTGCACCAAGACAAGGACGAGCAGAGCGACAAGGACGAGCAGAGCACGGACCCGGTCGTGTCCCTCAGCCTCGGCGATGCGTGCGTGTTCCGTTTCGGCAACACCGAGACGCGGAACCGGCCGTGGACCGACCTCACCTTGTCATCCGGCGACCTGTTCGTCTTCGGCGGCCCGAGCCGGCGCGCCTACCACGGCGTCATCAGGACCCTGCCCGGCACCGGCGACCCGTCGATCGGGATGGCCGGCGGCCGACTCAACATCACGCTCCGGGTGAGATAGCCCGACCCGGGTCATAGATCGGCCGACCCTCGAGCACCGTCAGCACGCACCCCGGCGCCGGCGCGTCCAGGTCGGGCCGGCCGGCCTCGTCCTGGTCCGGCGCGGACCAGGCCGCACAGGTCGCCGGCGCGCCGGCCCGGAGCTCACCGCAGCCGTCGACCCGGGCGGCGTACCAGCCGCCGGTGGTCGCCGCGCGCAACCCGTCTTGGTAGCTCAGCCGCCAGCGCCCGGTGCGGTGGTGCACGGCTGCGCGTACGCCGGCCCACGGGTCGATCGGCGTGACCGGCGCATCGGAGCCGAATGCCAGCGGCACCCCCGCGGCGGCGAATGCGGCGAACGGGTTGAGCGTGCCGGCGCGGTCCGCGCCCAGCCGGTCGACGTACATCCCGCCCGGGCCGCCCCATGTTGCGTCGAAGGCCGGCTGCACCGACGCCACCACACCCAGCCGGCGAAAGGTCTCGATGACCCTCGGACCGGCCATCTCCACGTGCTCGCCGCGGTGCCTCATGGCCCGGATCGCCGGGGCGCCGACGACGGACGCGGCCTTGGCCAGCCCGTCGGCGAGCGTATCGAGGGCGCGGTCGCCGATGGCGTGAAAGCCCGCCTGCACCCGGGCCCGCGTCGCGTCGATGACGTGGCCGGCGACGCGGTCGACGTCCAGATAGAGGTGCCCGCTGGTGTCGGGACGGTCCGAGTAGGGCGCGGCGAGCGCGGCGGTATGCGAACCGAGGGCACCGTCGCACGACAGGTCGCCGCCCGCGCCGACGCCCAACCGCGCGGCGTCGGCCACCCCCTCCGGGGCGCCCCAGTAGCCGAAGATGCGTGGCCCGGCCTCGTCCCGGTCGAGCGCGACCAGGCCGGTCAGGTCGTCGAGGCCTCCGATCTGCGGGCCGCCCATCTCGTGCAGGGCGGCGACGCCGACGCTGGCGGCGTGTGCCCGCGCGCGCCGCTGCGCGGTGCGGCGTTGCGCCGGCGTGACAGCGGCATAGGCCGCCGCGCGTACGGCATGGTGCGCGTCGCGGCGTACCTGCCCGCTGGGGTCCCAGCCCGGCATCGCCTCGATGCCAGGAACGGCCGCGAGCAAGGCCGGGGAGGCCACGGCCGAGTGCACGTCCGCGCGGGCAAGATAGATGGCGCGGCCAGGGGCCGCCGCCTCGAGGTCGGCCGGCGTCGGCGGGCGGCGGTCCGGCCACCGCGACTCGTCCCAGCCACCGCCGATGACCACACCGGTCCCGCCAGCGGGACGATAGCTTGCCACCAGGTCAAGCGCGTCGCGGCGGCTCCGCGCGCCGGCCAGATCAAGACCCGCGAGGGCGAGCCCGGTGTCGGTGAGATGCACGTGCGCGTCGACAAATGCGGGCAGCACCACACCCTCGACGTTGACAACGTCGTCAGTGTCGGGGGCGTCGGCAAATTGGCCGACAAACACGATCACCCCGTCCGAGACAATGAGCGAATCGGACGGCCGTCCGTCGGCGGCGATTACCCGGCGTGCGCGGAAAAGCGTCGGCCCCATGGCTGCATTCTGCTCCGCTGTCCTGCCGGCTCGGTACGACGTCCGATACGTCGCTCGGCTCACCCCGCCGGATGGCGGTCCTGAGCCGGCTATCAAATTCCAGGTCAACGATCCCCACGTCGCAGCACGCGTCGCTGCACCGAGACCTTGCGCGTCGACTCATCTGCGATAGCGTCTCTTGCAAAGGTGCGCCGCTCGGTCGGTGACGGACGAGGCGGCGTCCTGATCGACGGAGGCGAATATCGATGACGCGACGGCGACGTGCGGGGAATCCACGACGACGGCGCCGGGTCGGTGCCCTCGCCGCCTCGCTCGCCACCGCTGGTTCGTTACTGGTGGCCTGCGGCGGATCGTCCGGCGGCCCGGTAAAGCTCACCTTCTACGACCAGCCCGGAAGCGCCACGGCGACCCAGGCCAATGCCGACGCCTGCACCAAGGCGTCCGGCGGACGCTACAAGGTCGACTACCAGAAGCTCCCGACCGACGCCGACCAGCAGCGGCTGCAGCTCGTCCGCCGCATGGCCGCGCACGACAGCACCGTCGACATCATGGGCCTCGACGTGACGTGGGAGGCCGAATTCGCCGAGGCCGGCTGGGCCGAGCCCTGGACCGGCGCGAACGCCACCAAGGCCAAGGCCGATCAGCTGCCGGGGCCGCTCGCGACCGCGACCTACCAGGGCAAGCTCTGGGCGGTCCCCTACAACTCCAACACCCAGCTGCTGTGGTACCGCGGCGATCTGGTCAAGAAGGCGCCGACATCCTGGGACCAGATGATCCAGCAGGCCCAACAGCTCAAGGCGGCGAAGAAGCCCTACTACATCGAGGAGCAGGGCTTTCAGTACGAAGGCATGACGGTGTGGTTCAACTCCATGGTCGCCAGCGCCGGCGGCACGATCCTCAACGACGCCGGGACGAAAGTCGCGCTCGGACCGCCTGCCCTGCTCGCGTTGGAGACGATGAAGAAGCTCGCGACGACCGTCGCCGACCCGCAGTTGGCCAACGCCAAGGAGGACGACGGGCGCCTGGCCTTCGAGTCGGGTGTGGCGGCCTTCGAGATCAACTACCCGTTCGTCTGGGCCTCGATGCAGAAGAACAAGCCCAAGGCCAACGGGGTCGACCTCGCGAAGAACTTCAAGTACGCGCCGTTCCCTGCGGTGAAGGCCGGCTCGCCGGCGAAGTCCACGATCGGCGGCATCGACCTGGCGGTCAGCCCGTACTCCAAGCACAAGCAACTGGCCTTCGACGCGGCGGTGTGCCTGGCCGGCAAGACCAACCAGCTCATCGGGGCGACGCAGGGCGGCCTGCCGCCCACGCTGAAGAGCCTCTACGACAAACCGCCGAAGGACTTCGTCAAGCAGTACCCGTTCTACAAGATCGTCTACCGACAGCTGCTCAACGCGGCGGTACGCCCGCAGACACCCGCCTACCAGAGCGTCTCCATCGCGATCTCGCACGCGCTGTCACCGCCGGCCAAGATCAATCCCGAGAAGACGCTCACGTCATTGAAGGGCCAGATATCTGACGCGCTCGACTCGAAGGGGCTCATACCATGAGCGTCGCCGCTGATGCTTCCGAAGCAACCGCAATAGCCGGCCAGCCCGGCGCCGCGCTGTCGGAGGGAGCGAAATCAGAACGCCGGCTCGGCTGGCTCCTGTGCGCGCCGGCGGTTATCGTGATGCTGCTCGTCACGGCCTACCCGATCATCTACGCGCTCTACCTGTCGTTTCGCCGCGACGATCTGCGCTTCCCCAAACAGTCGAAATTCATCGGCGTCGACAACTACGTGACCGTGCTGAATTCGCCGGTCTGGTGGCACGCGCTCGCGGTCACGGCCGCGATCACGGCGATCTCCGTGGTGATCGAGTTCGTGCTCGGATTCGGCTTGGCCTTCGTCATGCACCGCGCGATCTGGGGCCGGGGCGGCGTACGCACGGCAATCCTCGTCCCCTATGGCATCGTCACGATCGCGGCCGGTCTTGGCTGGCAGTATGCCTGGACTCCGAGAATCGGCTGGCTCTGGAGTCTGACTGGTGGCGGCGCACCGCTGACCCACACCTACCAGTCGATCGCGGCGATCATCCTCGCCGAGGTCTGGAAGACCACCCCATTCATGGCGCTGCTCCTGATGGCCGGCCTCGCTCTCGTGCCCGAAGAGCTGCTCAACGCGGCCAAGATGGACGGCGCGACGGCGTGGGCACGATTCCGCAAGGTCATGATCCCGGTGATGAAGCCGGCCATTCTGGTCGCCCTGCTCTTCCGGACCCTGGACGCCTTCCGGATCTTCGATAACATCTACGCGCTCACCGGCGGGTCCAACGGGACCGGCTCGGTGTCGTTCATCGGCTATGACAATCTCTTCGTCGCCCTGAACGTGGGCGTCGGCTCGACGATCTCGGTGCTCATCTTTGTCTGCGTCGCGATCATCGCCTTCACGTTCATCAAGCTGTTCGGCACGGCGACGCCAGGCCGTGACGTGGAGGGGAAGCGCTGATGGCCATCTCCGCGAAACAGAAGGTCGGTTGGTCGGTCACCAACCTGGTCGTGATCGCCTGGGCGCTGTACGCCGTGTGGTGGCTGGTAGCACTGTCCTTCAAGACGCCAGCGAGTATCACCGACGGAGGGAGTTTCTGGCCGACGTCGTGGTCGCTCGAGAATTACCGCGGCATTTTCAAGCTCGGAGAATTCAAACGGTCGCTGATCAACTCGATCGGCATCGCGATCATCTCGACGGTGATCGCGGTCATCCTGGCAACGATGGCGGCATACGCCATCGCCCGGCTCCGCTTCCCCGGCAAGGGGCTGCTGATCGGCATGTCCCTGCTGATCGCGATGTTTCCGCAGATCTCGCTGGTCACCCCGCTTTTCAACATCGAACGAACACTGCACATCTTCAACACGTGGCCCGGGCTGATCATCCCCTATATGACATTCTCGCTGCCGCTCGCGATCTACACGTTGTCGGCGTTCTTCCGCGAGATCCCCTGGGACCTCGAGAAGGCGGCCAAGATGGACGGGGCGACACCAGCGCAGGCGTTCCGACGCGTGATCGCGCCGCTGGCGGCGCCGGGAATCTTCACCACCGCGATCCTCGTTTTCATCTTCTGCTGGAACGATTTTCTCTTCTCCATCTCGCTGACGTCGACGACCGCATCCCGCACCGTTCCGGCCGAGCTCGGCTTCTTCACCGGCAACTCGCAGTTCGAGCAGCCGGCGGGCTCGATCGCCGCGGCGTCGGTGATCATCACGATCCCCATCATCATCTTCGTCCTGCTGTTCCAACGTCGTATCGTCTCCGGGCTCACGTCCGGCGCCGTGAAGGGTTAAGGGAGTCGACCGTGGCCGAGATAGTGCTCGATGGCGTGACCAAGCGTTACCCCGATGGTGCGCTGGCAGTGCAGGCATTCGACCTCACGATCGCCGACGGCGAATTCATCATCCTGGTCGGACCGTCCGGGTGCGGGAAGTCGACGACGCTCAATATGATCGCGGGCCTGGAGGACATCACCGACGGCAAGCTGGTCATCGACGGCCAGGTCGTCAATAACATGGCGCCGAAGGACCGCGACATCGCCATGGTGTTCCAGAATTACGCGCTCTACCCGCACATGACCGTGCGCGAGAACATGGCATTTCCGCTGAAGCTGGCCAAGGTCGACCAGCACACCATCGACCAGAAGGTCAACGAGGCGGCGCAGATCCTGGAGCTGACCGAGCACCTCGAGCGCAAACCGGCCAACCTGTCCGGCGGGCAGCGCCAGCGCGTGGCAATGGGCCGTGCGATCGTCCGCAGCCCCAAGGCCTTCCTCATGGACGAGCCGCTGTCCAACCTCGACGCCAAGCTGCGGGTGCAGATGCGCACCCAGGTGTCGCGGATCCAAAAGCAGCTCGCGACCACCACCGTCTACGTCACCCACGACCAGACCGAGGCGATGACGCTCGGCGACCGGGTCGTCGTCATGCGCGGCGGCGTCGTGCAGCAGATCGGCACGCCAGCCGAGCTCTACAACGGACCGGTCAACCTCTTCGTCGCCGGTTTCATCGGCTCGCCGTCGATGAATTTCTTCCCGGCCCAGCTCAAGGACAATGCACTGGAGACCTCGATCGGGCAGATGCCGCTGAGCGAGGAGCACCGCAAGGCGTTGCAGGGCACCGAGATCGGGCCCGAGGTGATCGTCGGGCTGCGGCCGGAGGACTTCGAGGACGCCAAGCTGGTCGAGCATCCCGAGGGCGGTGCGACCTTCACCGCCGACGTCGACGTGCTGGAGTCGATGGGGTCGGACGTCTTCGCGTACTTCGCGCTCGAGGGCGGGCAGGCGAGCTCGGCCGAGCTGGACGAGATCGCCGCCGAGTCGGGCAACGCTGATATCGGCGCTTCCGGCCAGCAGATCGTGACCCGGCTCGACCCGTTGACCCGGGCCGCCGAGGGCCAGACCCTCGAGCTCTGGTACAACGCTCGGAAGCTGCACATCTTCGATCCCAGCAACGGCTCGAACGTCACGACGGAGGCGATCCGCACTCCCCGCAGAACGCCCAGCTGAGGCGGGTACGCCGTCGACCGCATAGGACAGCGGAGCCGGACCCTTCCACCGTCGCCCTCGTCGGCGGCACTTCCATGTGCACGTCTTCCCGCGGTACGACGGTGACGAGCTCTATGCGACCGCACCGCTCGGTGGCTTCGTGCCGGTCGAGCGGCGCCGCCCTTACGCCGACCTCCTGCGCGCCGAGCTGACATGACAGAAATCTCACTCACGGACGTAGGGGCTGGCGTGCTCGGTCGGCCCGGATCAGGACGCGCCGGCCAGCACTCTGGCGGTGATGCCGTCGATTAGGGCGCGGGCGTCCTCCCACGTGGCGCCGGGCCGGGTCGCGGTGAGCACGGCGGCAGCCGATCCGTCCCCCAGCAGGGCGACCGAGTGCAGGTAGCGGCGGTCATCGACGGTCATCCAGCCCTGCTTGACCGGCACCGCCCGGCCGCCGGGGCGGAACAGTCCGAACCTCTGGTCGAAGTCGTCGGCGCCGCGGGTCTCGGCACCGGCGAGGGCGGCGAGGAAGGAGGTGCGTTGCTGGCCGTCGAGCAGTGACTCGATGTGCCGCAGGGCGGTGATCAGGTCCCGCGCGGACATCGTCGCCCAACCCCACATTCCGCGTGTGGTCGGAGGCGCGGTGCCGGTGAGTCCGAGCGCCTTGACCTGCGCGGTGACGATCGAATCCTCGCCGTAGGTGTCCCACAACTCGGTGCAGGCGTCGTCGTCGCTGCGGCGGAGCATGGCGTCGATCAACTGGCGGTCGCGTCCGGTGCGCGCCGACACCGGGATCGTCCAGACCTCCAGGGCGACGAGCAGCTTCACCAACGACGCGGTACGGACGGGCCGGTCCGCGTCGCCGTAGGATCCAAGGTTTCCGGACGGTCCCTGCACCGCCGCGATGACCATCGCGCCGTCCACGTCGTACGACGCGAGATCGCGCAGATCAGTCACCGGCGCTCCCGGCGGCCTCCCGCGCGATCGACCGCGCGATCACCAGCCGCTGGATCTGGTTGGTGCCCTCGAAGATCTGCATGACCTTGGCCTCGCGCATCCAGCGCTCCACCGGATGATCCTCGACGTAGCCGGCGCCGCCGAGCACCTGCACCGCGTCGGTCGTCACCCGCATCGCCGTATCGGTGCAGAAGAGCTTGGCCATCGCCGCATCGCGGGAGTAGGCCGCGCCGGCATCACGCCGCCGGGCGGCGACCGAATACAGCGCCCGACCGGCGGCCACCGACGTCGCCATGTCGGCCAGCAGGAATCCGACGCCCTGAAAATCGATGATCGGTGCCCCGAACTGCCGCCGCTCGGCCGCGTACGACACCGCGTAGTCCAGCGCCGCCTGGGCGAGCCCCGACGCACAGGCCGCGACGCCGACCCTACCGCCGTCGAGCGCGCCCATCGCGATCGCGAAGCCCTCCCCCTCCGCCCCGATCAGAGCGTCCGCGGGGACCCGGACACCGGCGAAGGTGATGCCCGCCGTCGGGCTGGCGCGCAGGCCCATCTTCTTCTCGCGGGGCTGGAGCTGCAGGCCGTCGGCGTCCGCGTCGACGATGAAGCAGGAGATGCCACCCGGACCGGCCGCGCCGGTGCGGGCGAAGACCAGATAGAAATCGGCCTCCCCCGCATGCGTAACCCAGGCCTTCATGCCGTCGATCCGCCAGCCGGCGCCGTCGCGGACGGCACGGGTGGTCATCGCCGCCGGATCCGATCCGGCCTCGGGCTCGGAGAGGCAGTAGCCGCCGAGCCGCTCACCGCCGATCATCGACGGCAGCAGCCTCGTGCGCTGCGCCGCGGTGCCGCGGGTCAGGATCGGCAGGCAGCACAGGGTATGCACGCTCACGGTCAGGCCCACGGCGAGCCAGGCCCGCGCGAGCTCCTCGACGACCCGGACGTAGAGCTCGTACGGCCGCCCGCCACCGCCGTACTCCTCGGGAAACGGCAGGCCCAGCAGGCCGCTCGCGCCGATCAGGCGGATCTTGTCGCGGGGGTACGCCGCCGCCCGCTCGGCCTCGCCCGCGGCCGGCTCCAGCTCGCGCACCGCGATCTCATGGGTCAGCGCTAAGAGTTCGGTGGCTTCCTCGGTCGGTCCCGCCCCGACGAATGAGGACCGATCTACCCGCACGGGCAGCCTCCAGACATGGCTCAGGAAGGGATGATCACCAGATCCCGGTCGGTGTCGTTCAACCGCTCGCCGCCGGTCTCCGTGCACACCAGAATGTCCTCGATGCGGGCGCCATAACGGTCGGCGAAATAGATCCCCGGCTCGATCGAAAAGGCCATTCCCGGCTCGAGCGGCAAGGTATTTCCGGAGACAATGTACGGATCCTCGTGCACCTCCATTCCGATTCCGTGTCCGGTGCGGTGGATGAATTGATCGCCATAACCGGCGGTGGTGATGATGTCGCGTGCGACCGCATCGATTTCCTCGCAGGTCGCGCCCGGGCGGACCGCGTCGCACGCGGCGGCCTGGGCCTGGCGCAGCACCGCGTAGAAGGTGCTGAATTTCTCATCGGGATCGGCGCCGACGAAATAGGTCCGCGTCGAGTCGGAGCAATACCCCTCGGGCGTCGTACCACCGATGTCGACGACGACCGGCTCACCGGCGCCGATGAGGCGGTCGGAGAGCTCGTGGTGCGGGCTGGCGCTGTTGGGTCCCGAGCCGACGATGGTGAAATCGACCTGCACGTGCCCCGCCGCGATGATCGCATCGGCGATGTCGCGGCCGACGTCGGTCTCGGTGCGTCCCGCTCTCAGCATCGCCGGCACCTGCCGGTGTACGGCGTCGATGGCGGCGCCGGCCGTGCGCAGCGCCGCGACCTCCTGCGCCGACTTGCGCACCCGCAGCTCGCGCAGGATCGGCCCGGCCAGCTCCGGAGCCGGTACGCCGGCCGCGGCACACAGCGCCTGGCTCGTGACGGTCCACATGTGGTCGGCCACCGCGATCCTCGGCGCCGTTGCGCCGCGGGCGCGGACGTGGCCGGCCACGAGGGCATACGGGTCATCGGTCTCGCCCCACGCGGACACCTCGAGCCCGAGCGCCGTGATCGGCGAGGTCAGCGCGGCCGGTCGTTCCAGGACCGGTACGACGACCAGCGGGTCGCCCGCCGCGGCGACGACGAGGCAGGTCAGCCGTTCCAGCGCGGTGGCCCGGTAGCCGGTGAGGTAGGCGAGATCCGCTCCCGGCGTGACCAGCATGGCGTCCAGGCCGGCCGCGGCCACCGCCTGCTGGGCGCGGGTGATCCGCTCGGGAGGGCACACGATCATGCCGAGGAGGCTATCTCCCCCGGCGCCGGACGTGGGCGCGCCGGTCCGGCGGGATCCTGGCAGGATCGTCGACGTGCCCTTGATGCTGCTCGATTCGGCCAGCCTCTACTTCCGCGCGTTCTACGGCGTACCGGAGTCCGTGACCGCACCGGACGGGATGCCGGTCAATGCCGTCCGCGGCTTTCTCGACATGGTGGCGCGGCTGGTTGACACCCGCCGCCCGGATCGGCTGCTGGCCTGTCTCGATGAGGATTGGCGGCCGGCGTTCCGGGTCGAGCTGGTGCCGTCGTACAAGGCGCACCGGGTCGCGCCGAACGGCGGTGAGGAGATCCCCGACACGCTCTCGCCCCAGGTGCCGGTGCTGATGGAGGTGCTCGACGCGCTCGGCGTGGCCCGGGCCGGAGCGCCCGACTGCGAGGCCGACGACGTGATCGGCACCGCCGTGGCCCACGAGACGGGCGATGCGGTCGAGGTCGTCACCGGTGACCGTGATCTCTTCCAACTGGTGCGCGACGAGCCCCCGGTGCGGGTGCTCTACACCGCCAGAGGCATCGGCAAGCTGGCCGTGCTCGGCCCGGCAGAGGTCGGCGCGAAATACGGCGTCCCGGGCACGTCGTACGCCGACTTCGCCGCCTTGCGCGGCGATCCGAGCGACGGGCTGCCCGGTGTACCCGGGATCGGGGAGAAGACCGCGGCGGCGCTCATCTCGCGCTGGCACACCCTCGGCGCGCTGACGGCGGCGCTCGACGCCGGCGAGACCGGCGGCTTCCCCGCCGGCGCCCGCACCAAATTGCTGGCGTCGCGGGCATACCTCGACATCGCGCTGGCCGTCGTCGCCTTGCGCACCGACGCCCCGCTCGCGCCGTACGACGACGTATTGCCGAGCCGGCCGGCGGACCCGGGAGCGCTCACGGATCTGTCCGACCGCTACGGCCTGGACAGCTCGCTGTCGCGGGTGCTCCATGCACTCAACGCCGTCCACGGCACCTGACCCATCGCACCCCGGCCCGGACCGGGCCGCGCGGGTGGGCTGTCTGCACTGGGTGCCGGTCAGCCGCCGGAGAGGCTCCAGTCGTAGTCACCGCTGCCGCTGGTGACCTTGATCGAGATCGTCTTGCCGTCGCTGGTCTTGCAGTCGAAGGTCGCGTTCTTCTTGACCTTCTGGTCCGAGGGGCAGGACACGCTGGAGAGCCCGGCTGCCTTTCCCTGGTCGCTGTTCTGGATGTCCTTCGCCATCTGCTTGTTGTCGAAGACCTTGTGGTTGAAAAAACCGGGTGCGACCAATCCGAGGATCAGCACGATCGCGACGATGACCACCGCGCCGCCGGAGATGCCGGCGATCAGAGCGCCCTTGCCCTTCTTCGGCGGTTGGCCGCCGAACTGCTGCTGGCCGTACCCGGGCTGCCCCGGCTGGCCATAGCCCTGCTGCTGCGGCCCGTATCCCTGCGGCTGGCCATATCCCTGCGGCGGCCCGTATCCCTGCTGCGCCCCGTAGCCTTGCTGCTGGCCGCCGTACGGCGCCGGCTGCTGGCCGCTCGGCTGGCCGTATCCCGGCTGCTGCTCGCCGTAGCCGGGCTGGCCGTATCCCGGCTGCTGCTCGCCGTAGCCGGGCTGGCCGTATCCCTGCTGCTGCTCGCCGTAGCCGGGCTGCTGCTCGTAGCCGGGCTGGTCATAATCCTGCTGGCCGTAGCCCTGCTGCTGCTCGTAACCCGGCTGACCCTGACCCTGCTGCTGGCCGTAGCCCTGCTGCTGCTCGTAACCCGGCTGACCGTAGGCCGGCTGACCGTACGCCGGCTGCTGGCCGCTCGACTGGCCGCCCGGCGGGGCCGCCCGCTGGCCGTAGCCGCCCTGGTCGTAGCCCGGCTGGCCGTAGCCGCGCTGGTCGTAGCCCGGCTGGCCGTAGGCGGGCTGCTGCCCGCTCGGCTGGCCGCCGGGCTGGCCCGTGCCGGGCTCCGGCGGAGGGGTCGGTTGCTGCCACCCCTGGTTCGAGGCGTTGCCCGCCTGTCCGCCCTGATCCGATCCCGGCGACCCGGACGAGCCGTGCGCGGGCGCCTCCGGCAGCGTTGCTCCGCAGCGCACGCAGGTGCGGACGCTTTCGGCGTTCACCATGGAGCACACGGGACAGGTCATGACATCTCCCTCTCAGCGCCTCGATAGGCAGGTCAGCGCATATTGTGGCGCACCGGTACGCACCCGGTGCGACATTGTTGCGTACGACGACCGGATTCGGTGCATTGCTCGGGCACGTTCCCTGGACACTTCCTGGGACACTCCCCTGGGACACTCCCTGGGAGACTACCCAAGACATTCTGGACCATCGGGGCGAGACTGCATGCTCCGCGCGACATTCCGCGCCGCAGGCAGCGGTCCGACGCGCCCACTCCCGCGGTCGTTCCGCCCCGAGACGGGCCGGCTCAGGACGCCGTCGCAGCGGCGACGACGCCGCGGTTGATCGCCGCGACGGCGGCGCGGGCGGTGCTCGCCAGCCGTTTCGGAGCGACGGCGGCGATCTGGTCGAGGAGATCGGTGACCTGCTTGCACCAGCGGACGAAATCGCCCGCTGGCATCCCCTCCTCGCCCATCGACCCGCCCGCGGCCGACGAGTCCGCGGCGGCCAGGGCCACGCCCAGCGACTCACCCCGGGCCCAGCGCAGGATCGGCCACGAGAAGCCGGCATCGAGCCGGCGGGTCGCCTCGATACCGGCGGCATGCTCGGCGTCGGTCAACGCGTCCCAGATCCGCCGGGTCTCGACGAGCACACCGTCGATGGCCGCCGGCACGTGCGCCGCGGGCGGGTCGGTCCGCCTCGGTTCGAAGACCGCGCAGGACACGACCGCGGCCAGCTCGGCCGGCGGCAGGTCCCGCCAGATGCCGGCGTGCACGCATTCGGCGACCAGCAGGTCGGCCTCCGCCCAGATGCGGCCGAGACGCCGGCCGCGGTCGGTCACCCGGGGGCCGGTGTCGGCGGGGTCGCCGTCCAACTCGGCGCCGAGATAGCCCAGCTGCTGCAGCACCCGAATGACCCGGGCGAAGGTGCGGGCGACCGTATGCCGGCGGGCCTCGACCCGCTGCCGCAAGCCGTCGTTCTCCCGGGCCAGCTTGCGGTGCCGCTGAGCCCACCGGGCGTGCTCCTCGCGGTCCGGACAGTGGTGGCACGGGTGATCCCGAAGGGCGCGCCGCAGCCGGGCCAGGTCGGCATCCTCGAGCGCCGCCGACCGCCGATCGGCCGCCCGGCGGGAGTCGCCGAGCGCGAGGTTGCGCAGGCTGGAGGCGAGGTCGCGGCGGCTGCGCGGCGAGTGCAGGTCGAAAGTCGTCGGGATCCGCATCGCGCCGAGGTGCTCGACCGGCCCGTTGACGTCGACCGGTGTGAGGGTGTGCAGCCGCCGGTCGACGGTGAGGACCGTCGGCAGGCCGCCGAGCGCCGCCGATCCGCGGTGCCCGCCGCTGCCCCGGCCCATCTCCACGACAACGCCCATGCCGGAGCGTCGGCCCTCCGGGACGAGGATCACATCGCCGCGGCGCAACCGCTCCAGCGAGGCGGCCGCCTCCGCCCGGCGGGCGGCCCGGTCGGCGCGCGAGAGCCGTGCCTCGAGATCGCTGACCTCGCGGCGCAACGCGGCGTACCCGGTGACGTCGCCCCGATCGCATGCCATCGAGGCGGCGTAGCCGCGCATCGCCTCGGTGTTGCGCTCGATCTGCGTGACCAGTCCGACGACCGCGCGGTCGGCCTGGAACTGCGCGAAGGACGACTCGAGCAGCCGCAGCGACTCGGCCCGGCCGAGCTGCCCGACCAGGTTGACGGCCATGTTGTACGACGGCCGGAAGGACGAGCGCAGCGGGAAGGTCCGGGTCGAGGCGAGCCCGGCGACCTTGGTCGGGTCGATGCCGGGCGACCAGGCGACGACGGCATGACCCTCCAGGTCGATCCCGCGCCGGCCCGCGCGGCCGGTGAGCTGGGTGTAGTCCCCCGGCGTGAGATCCACGTGACCCTCGCCGTTGTACTTGATCAGCCGTTCCAGCACCACCGACCGTGCCGGCATGTTGATGCCGAGGGCGAGCGTCTCGGTGGCGAAGACGGCACGGACCAGACCGGCCGCGAACGCCTCCTCGACGGTCTCCTTGAATGCCGGGATCAATCCGGCGTGGTGCGCGGCGACGCCGGCGCCGAGCGCATCGAGCCACTCGAAGTAGCCGAGCACGCCGAGGTCCGCGTCGGGGATTGACTCGGTGTGCCTCGTGGCGATCGCCCGGATCGCGTCGCGCTCCGCTTTGCCGGTCAGCCGCAGCCCGGCCCGCACGCACTGGGTCACCGCGGCGTCGCAGCCGGCCCGGCTGAAGACGAAGACGATCGCCGGCAGCAGGCCACCGCGATCGAGTTGCGCGATGGCGCTCGGGCGGTCCAGCGGCCGGAACCGGTGGGCGGGGCCGGATCGCTGCGGGTACGACGACCGGCCGCGCTGGCGGCGTCCGCGCCGATCGCGGTCGCGGCTCCCGGTCACCGCGGGGCCGACCAGCCGGCGCTCCTGCTCGTGGATGGCCCGCACCAGCTCGGGGTCGACCTCCAGCGTGGCGGCCGCGCGGTCGGTCGCGAAGAGGTCATAGACCCGGGGACCGATGAACATGTGCTGCCACAACGGGACCGGCCGGTCCTCGCTCACGACGACGCGGGTGTGCCCGCGGACGGTGACCAGCCAGGCGGCGAACTCCTCGGCGTTGCTCACGGTCGCCGAGAGCGAGACCAGCCGGACGTTCGGCGAGAGGTGGATGATCACCTCCTCCCACACGGCGCCGCGGAAGCGGTCGGCGAGGTAATGCACCTCGTCCATCACCACGTAGCCGAGGCCGATCAGCGCCGGCGATCCGACATACAGCATGTTGCGCAGCACCTCGGTCGTCATCACGACGATCGGTGCATCCGGATTGACGGCGTTGTCGCCGGTGAGCAGGCCGACGTTCGCGCGGCCGTGCCGCGCGGCGAGGTCGCCGTACTTCTGGTTGGACAGGGCCTTGATCGGAGCGGTGTAGAAGCATTTCCGGCCCTGCTGCAGGGCCAGGTGCACGGCGAATTCCCCGACCACGGTCTTGCCGGCGCCGGTCGGGGCGCAGACGAGGACACCGTCGCCGTTTTCGAGCGCCTCGCACGCCTCGATCTGGAACGGGTCGAGCTCGAAGTCGTAGCCGGCGCGAAAGCTGATCAGCTCCGGATCGGACGACCGCTCGGGCGTGCTGTCACGGCCCGAGACGATCGGGCTCTCGGAGTGGGGGGACACGGACCTACCGTACGGCGCGGGCCCTGACAAGGCGGCCCCAGCTACGGCACGAAGACCGTCAGCGCGCCGCGCTCGCAGCGGGTCTCGACGGGCAGGGCACCGATGCGCTCCCCGTCGGCGTACGCCGTGGCCGGGGACGCCCCGCACGGCTCGATGCCGACCGACGTGACCCGATGCACCCGCACGGCCGGGTGGGCGAGGTGGGCGCCGGTCCTGACCTGCGGGAGCATCCGCAACAGCTCGCCGCGACGGACCGGTGTCACCACAGTCACGTCGAAGTAGCCGTCATCGGGCCGCGCGGACGGGCACATCAGCAGCCCGCCGCCGTACCGCGCCGTGTTGCACACGGCCACGAGGATGACGTCGGTCTCGAGCACCCGATCGCCCAGCCGGAGCCGGACCTGGTGCGGGCGCAGGCGCGCCAGCTCGATCAGGACGGCGACGTCGTACCGTCGCGGCCCGGTCGGCCACCGGAGCGCGTTGGCCCGCTCGTTGACCGCCGAGTCGAAGCCGGCGCACAGGATCGACCCCCACCAGCGCCGGCCGGCGTCCGGCGCCACGACCAGGCCGAGGTCGACCTCCCGGGTCCGACCGGCCACGACGACATCGGTCGCCGCACGCGGATCGAGCGGAAGACCGAGCCCCGCGGCAAGGTCGTTGCCGCCGCCGGCGGGCACGAGGCCGAGCGGTATGCCGCTGCCGGCCACGGCGTCGAGCAGCAGGTGGGCCAGCCCGTCACCGCCCAGCGCGACCACCCCGCCGACTGCGCCGGCGCCGGCGTCGACGGTGCTGCGGACCCGGTCCGCGGTGGCGCCGGAGGCGGCCGCTTCGATCACCGAGACCGGCCGCCCGGCCGCCCGCAACCGGTGAAGCACGGCCGGCAGCAGCCGCATGGCCCGGCCGCGCCCGGCTGCGGGATTCACGACGAGTAGCAGCCGGTCGCCCACAGCCGGTCGGGTACGACCCGATGTCACGGGCGAGCGCCCTTAGGGCTCAGTGCCGGGGCGAGTCGACGTCGTCGGCGTCGGTCGAGGACGGCGTGGTGTCCAGCGGCGAGGCCTCGTCGTCGGGGATGTCACCGAAGCCCGCGGCGGCCGCCCGCCGGGCCTTGCGCTTGTCGTGGAAATAGGCCACCAGCACGGCGATCTCGAAGAGCAGCACCATCGGCACCGCGAGGGCGCACATCGTGAACGGATCCTGGCTCGGCGTCGCGATCGCCGCAAAGACGAACACCAGGAAGATGATGATGCGCTGCCAGCGCATCAACCGCTCGAAGGACAGCACGCCGACGAGGTTGAGCATCGCGATGAGCAGCGGGAACTCGAACGAGGCTCCGAAGATCAGCAGCATCGCGGTCGCGAAGGAGATGTACGGCCCGACGGCGAGCAGTGCGGCGGTGCCGTTGCCGGCGTGCCCGATCAGGATCCCGAGGCCCTTGCTGAGGGTGAAGTAGGCGAGGACCGCGCCGCCCATGAAGAGCACCGTGGAGCAGACGATGAAGATGACCGAGAGCTTGCGCTCGTTCTTCTTCAGGCCGGGCGTGATGAAGGCCCACAGCTGGTGGAGCCACAGCGGCGAGGTGATGATCGCACCCGCGATCGCGCCGACCTTGATGCGGATCCAGAAACCCTCCAGCGGGGCGGTGAAGATCAGCTTGCAGCTGCCCTTGGCGCCGCCGATGTTCAGCCGGTGATCGACCGGCAGGTTGCAGTACGGCTCCTTCAGGATGTCGAGGATGTGGTCGTAGAAGTAGATCCCGAGGATGCTGCCGAGGGCGATGATGATGACAGACTTGATGACCCGGTTGCGCAGCTCGATGAGGTGCTCGATGAGCGTCATCGTGCCGTCCGGTGTCCTCGGTGGACGGCGCCGCTTGGTCCTGCGCTTCGCCGGCTCGATGTCGGTTTCCTCGCTCACCCGAGTGCTCCCCTCACGTCCGCGGGGTACGCCGTGACGGCGCGCGGGCGGCGGTGCGGAGACCGTCGCCGCCGATGCGAGCGCGTCGCCGGTGCGGTCACGCGATGCACCTCCTCGAGGATGTACGCGTCATGCTACGCGGTCGGTCCCGTGGGCCGTGCCGGTCGGACTGCGGTCCCGAGCAGCCTCGCCTGCAGGGCTGCGAGCTCCGGCAAGAGCTCACCCCTCGCTCCGTCCACCGCGCGCCGAAGCCGGCGCAGGTGACCGAGCAGCTCGACCGCCAGGAGCGCCAGGGCGATGACTCCGACGCCGAAGCCGGCCAGCAGGATGACGAGCACGGTCACCGGGGCAGCGTACCCGCGCGCGGTGACCCGGCCGGCCCGCTACCTGCTCGGCTCGTCGTACGCCGCCAGTGCCGCACGTGCTTCGGCGCGGACCTGTACGGCGAGCTCGGCCGGCGACTCGACGACCGCTCCGCCGCCGCTGCCGAGCACCAGGTGCCGGACCCAGGTGGCGTCGGCCACCCGGAGCGTGGCCCGCAGGTCGCCGTCGGGGAGCTCCTGCACCGATTCAGCCGGGTAGTAGTCGACGACCCAGCGGGACCGGCCGGACAGGCGCAGCGTGACCGACGCGTGCTCGGCCGACGGCTGAAAGACTCCCCCGTCGAGATCGCGCGGCTTGATCCCCTCCGGCGGCCTCGATGCCTCGGTAAGGACCGTCGCCTCGTCGATCCGGTCGATCCGGAAGAGGCGGACCTCCGTGGCCAGCCGGCACCACGCCTCGAGATAGCTCTGACCACCGACCAGCAGGACCCGCATCGGATCGACGTCGCGCTCGGTCGACGCGTCGCGGGTCGCCGAGTAGTAGTGCAGGTGCAGCGCGCGACCCCGATCGAGCGCCTGCTGCACGAGGGCCAGCTTCTCGGCCGAGGTGTCGACGGCGACGGCCACCGAATCGGCCGCCTTCGCGGCGTCGCCGGCCGCAGCCTCGACCTTGGCCAGCGCCCGCTCGATGGCGTCCTTCTCCGCGAGTCCTGGTACGTCGGCCAGCGCGCGCAACGCGACGGTCAGGGCGAACGCCTCGTCGGCGGTCAACCGCAGCGGCCGGGACATGCCGGCGTCGAACGTGACCGTGACGGTGTCGCCCTCGAAGGACAGGTCGATGAGGTCGCCGGGGCCGTGACCGGGCAGGCCGCAGACCCAGAGCAGCTCCAGGTCGGCCCTGAGCTGGTCCTCGCTCACGCCGAAGTCGACGGCCGCCTCGCTGACGGCGATGCCCGGCCGGGCCAGCAGGTAAGGGATCAGCGAGAGCAGCCGGGGCAGCCGATCGGTCGTGCTGCCGTTACTCATCTTCGCGTCCCCTCATCTGCGCGGCCACCGTGCTCGCTCGGGTGCACGCTCCCTCGTCGATCCGAGCGGGTGCTACTCATGAGCGGCCGTCACCCCGCCGGTGTCCAGCACCGCCAGCGAGCGCAACCGGTGCACGACTGCATCGCGCACCTCCGGTGGCTCGAGGACCACGACGGCCGACCCGTAGCCGGCGACCCGGTCGGCGAGCGCGTCCGGATCGCCGTAGTCGACCTCCAACAGCTCGGCCGAGCCGTCGCGCCCGATGACGCGGGCCCGCCGGCGCAATCCGGCCGCCGCACCGGCGGCCACCCGAAGCCGCGCGGTGTGGCCCTGTGGTGCCTCGCTCGCGACGAACGCCTTCAGGTCGAGCCCGGTCGGCCGGTCGACGGCGCCGGCCTTGCCGATCGTGCTGACCGCGCTCTGGATCCGGGACAGGCGAAAGCAGCGCGGTGCGCCGCGGTCGCGGTCGTGGCCCACGACGTACCACCGCCCGTGCCACGAGACCACGCCCCACGGCTCGACCTCACGGCGGCGGGCCGCGTCACGGCGGTTGGTGCGGTAATCGAACGCGATCGCCTGCGCGGCGACGACAGCCGCCCGCACGGCCGGGAACGCCGCCTCGGTCGTCTCCACCCGTGGCTCGAGCGCGACCCGGGCGCTGGGATCGACGTCGATGCCGGCGGCCCGCAGCTTGCGCACGGCGCCGTGGGCGGCATCGGCGAGTCCGGCGGACTGCCACAGCCTGGTGGCGAGCCCGACGGCGGCGGACTCGTCCGGCTGCAGCTGGATGTCCGGCAGCTCGTAGGCGGCGCGGGCGATCCGGTAGCCATCCTCGGTGTCGAAGATGCTGTTCCGCCCGGTCGAGAGGGGTACGCCGAGCCGCCGCAGCTCGGCCTTGTCGCGCTCGAACATCCGCTTGAACGCCTCGAGGGCGGCTGGGCTGTCATCGACATCGCCGCTCGCGGTGTAGCCCGGCACCACCTCCCGGATCCGGGCAGCGGAGATGTACTGCCGGGTCGAGAGCAGGCACAGCACGAGGTTGACGAGACGCTCGGTCCGAGTGGACATGTGTTCGACTCTACGACGGATCGGGCCTCTGGCCATACCTGCCGCGCCCGATCCGCCCCGCAGCCGTGCGGCCCAGCGGTTGTCCCCCGCTTACTTCTTGCCCGTGGGCGTGATGCTGCCGATGACGAACATGAACTGGCCCCACCAGTTGTTCGGAACCTGGTAGAGGTGCTCGGGTGTCGGCCAACCGGTCCAGAACGCGGTATTGAACATATGTGCGAACTTCTTTTGGATCTCCGGTACGACGGGGCTGGCGGCGTACCAGGCCTCGAGACCCTCGTCGTAGAGCGGCTTGGCGGACGCGCCGTCCGGACTGAGCTTGGCGAGCTTGGCGGAAACCGCGTCCAGGCTCTTGTCCTTCAGCCGCGGCGTGTTGGCGCCGTTATCGGAGACTCCGATCGGCTTGTACTTGTCGCTGGTGAAGGCCGAGTAGATCTGCCAGGGGTCGTAGACCTCGGCACAGAGCCATTCCGACCTGATGTCGAATTGCCCCTTGTTGACCCGATCGCTGTAGATGGAGCTGGACAGTGCCTTGGCGGTGGATGATATGCCGACCGCCTGGAGCTGCTGGGACATCAGCTGGGCGATGAAGTACTCGGGCTCGGACTGCGCGACTGGTGTGATCACCTCCCAGCTCAGGGCCTTGCCCTTATACATCCGCTTGCCGTTGACCAGCGTGCAGCCCGCTTCGTCGAGCAGCCTCTTGGCCTTGTCCACGTCGTAGGTGAGCGGGTACTTCGCCGCGATCGTCGGCCGGTTCCATTTGTCGTTGTACGTGTAGGCCGGCCACGGGTAGACCGCCGGATCGACCTTGAGCGGCCAGATCTTGGTGCCGATCTTGGCGCGGTCCACCAAAGCGGAGATCGCCAACCGCACCTTCGGCAGGGCCAGCGCGCCGCGAGAGGGGTCGCAGTTGATCCAGAACGAACTCGGGCACGGGTCGAGCATCGGCGTGATCACCGCCGAGTCGTAGCCGCCGTCCACTGCGCTCTGGAGCTGTTGATAGATCACGCCCTGCGCGCTGACATCGACCTGTGCGGCCTTGAACTGCTCGAATTCGGCATCGGCTGGCGGCGATGAGCGCTAGACGACGTAGCCCGGTTTCGGGTCGAGCTCCGACGTGTTCCAGTATTTCGAGTTCTTCTTCCAGACAAACATCTTGTGATCTTGGATCACCCGATCGAGCACATATGGACCGGTGTAGACGGGAGGGTTGTTCCTGAATTTCGTCGGATCCTGCTTCTCCCAAACGTGCTGCGGTATCACGATGAAGCTGCCGACAATGCCGCAGATGAAGTTGTAGTGGTATCGCGGGTCGGCAGCCTTCAGGTCAATGGCCACGGTCCGCGGATCAGGGGCGGTCACCTTCTTGACGGCGGTAGCGGGGCCACTGCCGAGCAGGGACGGATTGCGCCGCAACAGGTCAAGCGTGAACTTCACATCGGCCGACGTGAAGGCCTTGCCGTCGCTCCACTTCGCCCGGGGATTGAGGTGGATGGTAAAGCGGGTGTTGTCGTTGGCGTACTCGTACTTGGTCGCCAGCCAGGGCTTGATCTCGCCTGTGGCCATATTGAGATACCACAGGTACTCCCGGCCCACCTGGCCGAGCCCGCTGTTGTAGGTCTCCCCATTGGGGATGTAGGGGTTCCACGAGTCGAATACCGTGAACTCAACCTGGTCGACCACGACCGTCTCATGCCGCGGCGTCGGCGCAACTCCCTGGCCATTGCCGACAGCCTGCTTCTGGTGTTTTTTGTTCCCGCTGCCCGAGAAGGACTTGCTCTTGCCGCCGGAGCAGGCGGCCAGCCCCACTGCTGCCGCTCCGGCGGCTGCCGCCTGCAGCACCGTACGCCGGCCGAGCATCGGGCCACGGTCTTGCGCCTCACCCTGGCTGCTCATGATCACGTTCCTCACATCCTCGGGTCGCTTGCCGGTGGGCCGGCCCGACCGGGCAGATTCTGGAATCGATTTCCGAGTGCTGGATGGGAGGTTAGACTGCGGCAAGCCGCCAAGGCAATGCCTGCCGCGGGGAGTCGGGCGTTCGCACCACCGCACCGCGACCCGGCACCGTCGACGCACCCTCCGAGGAGTGGCATGAGCCCACACGTCGCCTGTTTCGGAACACTCGACACCAAGGGCGCCGAGTACGAGTTCGTACGCGACGAGCTGCGCCACGCCGGTTGCGACGTGATTCTGGTGGACACCGGCGTTCTCGGCCGGCCGGCGACGGATGCGGACATCGACCGTGCCGAGGTCGCCCGTGCCGGCGGCAGCACTCTCGACGCGCTGGCCGCCAGCGGCGATCGGGCCGATGCCATCACCGCGATGGCAGCGGGCGCCGCCCGGACGGCCCGCGTGCTGCTGGCCGAAGGGCGGCTGGACGCGGCCTTCGGTCTCGGCGGGTCGAACGGAGCAACCATCCTCGCCGAGGTCGCCGCGGCTCTGCCGGTCGGCGTCCCCAAGGTCCTGGTGTCCACCATCGCCGCCGGCGAGACCGCACCTTACGTTCGTGGCACCGACCTCACCCTGATCTACCCCGTCGTCGACATCGCCGGGCTGAACCGAGTATCCCGACCCGTCCTGGAAAATGCCGCCGCCGCAACCGCCGGGATGGCCCATCGCGCCGCCCGGCGCCGTACCGAGAGTCCCCCGGACCCGCACGCCAGACCGATCGTCGCGGCCAGCATGTTCGGCGTCACGACACCCGGCGTCGACGCGCTGCGGCATCGGCTCACCGAGCTCGGCTATGAAGTGCTCGTCTTCCACGCCACCGGCGTCGGAGGCACCTCGATGGAGGCCCTCATCCGATCCGGCCTCATCGCCGCAGTCGCCGACCTCACCACGACCGAGCTCGCCGACGAGTTGCTCGGCGGCGTCTGCAGTGCCGGGCCGGACCGGCTCACCGCCGCCGCCCAGCAGGGCATCCCGCAGATCGTTTCCGTCGGCGCCCTGGACATGGTCAACTTCGGCCCAGCGAATACGGTGCCTCCCGCCTACGCCGACCGGACGCTTTACCGGCACAACGACAATGTCACCCTGATGCGCACCAACTCCGACGAGTGCGGTGCTCTCGGCCGCATCATCGGAGCCCGGCTGTCCGGGGCGTCGGCGCCGGTGACCGTCTTCCTGCCCACCGGCGGGGTCTCCATGCTCTCGGTGCCCGGCGCCCCCTTTCACGATCCGAGCGCCGACGACGCCCTGTTCGCCGCCATCGAGGACAGCAGTGGGCCCCCGGTGCAGGTTCGGCGGGTGGCCGCGGACATCAACGACCAGACGCTCGCCCACACGATGGCCGACGAGCTGCACGCGATGGTGCGGTCCGCCGCGGCGACAGCACGCCGTACGGAAAGATCCGAAGCACCACAGCACCCCACCGACGGCCCAGAGGAGCCCCACCGACGATGACGACCACGACCCTCAGCCGCTCTGAGATACTCGACGGCTTCCACCGCAAGATCGACGCCGGCCATCCCATCATCGGCGGCGGCGCCGGCGTCGGGCTCTCGGCCAAGTGCGCCGAGGCCGCCGGCACCGACTTCGCCGTGATCTACAACTCCGGCCGCTATCGGATGGCCGGACGCAGCTCGATGGCCGGGCTGATGCCCTACGGCGACGCCAATCAGATCGTGTGGGACATGGCCATGGAGACGCTCCCCGTCGTCGACCGGCTGCCCATCGTCGCCGGAGTGTGCGGCAGCGACCCGTTCCGGATCATCCCGTACTTCGTCCGCCAACTCGCCGAGATCGGCTGCGCCGGGGTGCAGAACTACCCGACCGTCTGCCTGTTCGACGGGATCATCCGGGCCAACCTCGAGGAGACCGGGCTCGGCTTCGACAAGGAGGTCGAGCTCGTCCGCATCGCGCACGCCATGGACCTGCTCACCGTGGCCTACGTGCACACCGAGGCGGAAGCCGAGGCGATGGCCGATGCCGACGCCGACGCCGTCGTCGCCCACGCCGGACTGACGACGTCCGGCACGATCGGCGCCACCACGGCGCTGAGCCTGGACGACGCCATCCGCTTCGTCGCCCGGATCCGCGACGCCGCAACGGCTACCCGACCCGACGTCCTCGTCTTCGCCCACGGCGGCCCCATCGCTACCCCGGCCGACGCGGGCCGCGTCCTGTCAGAAGTCCCTGGAATCCACGGCTTCCTGGGCGCATCGAGCATGGAACGCCTGCCCACCGAGACGGCCATGACCGAGCACATCCGTTCCTTCGTCGACCTGCCGCTAGGACGCTGATACCGATGTACAAATGCACCGTGCTCTACGGCCACCCGGATGACGCCGACGCCTTCGACCGGTACTACACGCAAACCCACATCCCGATCGCCAGAGGGATGGAAGGTCTCACCGGCTGGACCATCACCCGACTCGAGCCCGACGCGGACGGGAATGCTCCCGCCCACCATCTGGTCGCCGAGCTCTGCGCGGAGAGCCGGGAGGCGCTGCTCGCCATCTTCGACTCGCCGGAGGGACGAGCCGCGTCCGCGGACGTCCACAACTTCGCCACCGGCGGAGCCACCTACCTCTTCGGTCCGGTGGACACGATTCTCCCGACACCGGCCGGGCGCGACTGACCCACCGGCTCCGACGGCGAGCGCCCCGATCCGTGGCGAGCGGCCCGGCTCAGGCCCGGGCGCCGGCCCAGGCGGTCACGAACTCCGCGACCGTCCCGTGCCGCTCGCGCGGATCCGGCCGCGTCGCCCGCACGAGGACGTCGTACGCCGCCGGGCCACCGGAAAACCCGTCGCGATCGCCCGGATCGGCTCCGGTGAGCACGAAGGCCGCTCGCGCGAGCGTGAAGACCGTGGTCCGCGCGTCGATGCGCGCCCCGAGCGTGAATTCCTCCGGCGCCATGAATCGCTCCGACCCGAACATCCGCCCCATCGTGTTCACGACCGGGCCGGGCCAGTAGGCGTCGAGGTCGATGATCGTGAGCTGGTCGCTGCCGGCGTCGTAGATCAGGCAGCCGTCGTAGAAGTCGCAAGCGACCCAGCCGCGACCGCAGAGCAGCCCGTGCACGTCGTACACCGTGTCGACCTGGCGGAGTACGACGTCCGCCGGCAACGCGCGGAACCGTGCCGCCGCGCCCCGGTCGTGCAGCAGCTCGCCGGGGCGGAAGCGGTAGACCAGCACGGGGCCGGCCTCGCTCTCGATGACGGCGAGCACCGGAGGCACGGCCGGATGAGCGATGTCGTGGGCGAGCCGGACCGCGGTGCGCAGCAGCGCGACCCGGCCGCCGAAGTCGAGGTAAGGCGTCGTGGCGGCCGGATCGCCGGCGGTCTTGACGAAGTACCGCTCGCCGTACACCTCGACGACGTACGACACGTTGCCCGAATCCTGCGTTTGCGCGTCGAACGTCCGCACGATGCCGCCGATACGGGCCAGGTACCTCGGGATCGGTCCGGTGATGGTCGCGACCTCGAGCAGCGGGTGTGACGGCGTCATGTCGCGCGGCGAGGGCGCAGGATCAGGACGCGTCGAGCACGTCGATGGCGAAGACGAGGGTGTCGGTGCCCTTGATCTCGCCCCGGCCGGCCGCGCCGTACCCCTCGGCGGGCGGCACGACGACGAGGAGCCGGGTGCCGATCCGCTTGCCGACGATCGTCTTGTCCCAGCCGTCAATTACCTGACCGGCACCGATGACGAAATTCGACGGCACCTTGCGCGGCCACGAGGAGTCGAAGACCTTGCCATTGCGCCAGAGCACTCCGGTGTAATGCGCGGTGATGGTCTGGCCGGCCTTCACCACCGGGCCGGTGCCGGCGATCAGCAGCTCCGATTGGAGCGCCCTCGGCGGGCTGGTCTCGGGCACCGTGATCTTCGGGCTGGCGCCGGTCGTGGCGGTCGGAAGGCCGGGCTTCGGTGCGACCGGCTTACCGGTGGCGATGGCCAGCGGGGTGTGGGCCTTGACGATCTCGATCAGCAGCAGGACGGTGTCGCCGGGCCGCACGCCGATCTGGGTGTTGCCGGCATCGCCCCACGCGTCCGCCGGTGGTAGGGCGACCAGCACGCGGGAGCCGACCCGCTGCCCGACGGTGCCCGTCGAGAAGCCTGGGATCCCGGCCGAGGGATCGGCGAGGAAGATCTGCGGTGCCTTGCCGAAGTTGGAGACGGACTGAGCGCCGTCCCTGCCGTCGACGAGAGCGAGGCGGACGTTGACGTTCTGTCCGCGCCGGACAGCCGGCCCGGTGCCCGCGCTCAGCACCCGCACCGACGCCTTCCGCACGCTGAACGGCGTCGTCGGCAGGGCTACCTTGGGCCGATCGCCGGGCGACACGGTGACCGCGGCCAGCGAACCGTCGTCCGGCCGGCCCGAGCCTTTGTGGTGCCCGCCCCCGCAGGCCGCGAGGGCCGCCGCCGGGACCAGCGCGCCCACGGTCACGGCGGTACGTCGTGGGATCGGTCCACGTCCGAGCACAGCACTCCTTCTCCAGCGATCCGGGATCTGGCATTCGGGCGGGTACGACGCTCACATGCCGTCGATCAGCTTGTCCACCCGGTCGTCGACGGACTTGAACGGGTCCTTGCACAGGACGGTCCGCTGGGCCTGGTCGTTGAGCTTGAGGTGCACCCAGTCCACCGTGAAATCGCGGCGTCGGGCCTGAGCGTGCTTGATGAACTCGCCGCGGAGCCGCGCCCGGGTGCTCTGCGGTGGCACGTTCTTGGCCTCGAAGACGGCCAGGTCGCGGACCGCCCGCTCGACCATCCCGCGCCGGTCGAGCAGGTAGTAGAGGCCGCGCTCGCGGTGGATGTCGTGGTAGGCGAGGTCGAGCTGCGCGATGCGCGGCGAGGCGAGGTCGAGGCCGTGCTTGGCTTGATACCGGCGCAGCAGCTTGAGCTTGATCGCCCAGTCGATCTCACGGTCGATCAGGCCCAGGTCGCCGGTCTCGATAGCCTGCAGCGTCCGTCCCCACAACTCGATCACGCGGGCCGCCGTCTTGTCGTCGGCATAGCGGCGCGAGACGAAATCGGCCGCCTTCTCGAAGTACTCCTGCTGGATCTGCAGCGCGGAGAGCTCGCGGCCGTTGGCCAGCCGGATCGGCCGCGACGCGGACACGTCGTGGGATATCTCGCGAATCGCCCGGATCGGGTTCTCCAGCGTCAGGTCGCGCCACATCATCCCGGCCTCGAGCATCCGCAGCACGATGTCGGTGGCGCCGACCTTGAGCAGCGTCGTGGTCTCGCTCATGTTGGAGTCGCCGACGATGACGTGCAGCCGGCGGAACCGTTCGGCGTCGGCATGCGGCTCGTCGCGGGTGTTGATGATGGGCCTGGACCGGGTGGTCGCGCTGCTGACGCCCTCCCAGATGTGCTCGGCCCGCTGGCTCACGCAGTAGACGGCACCGCGGGGCGTCTGGAGCACCTTGCCCGCGCCGCAGATGATCTGGCGGGTGACGAGGAACGGGATGAGTACGTCGGCGAGCCGGCCGAAATCGCCGTGCCGGCCGACGAGGTAGTTCTCGTGGCAGCCGTAGGAGTTGCCGGCCGAATCGGTGTTGTTCTTGAACAGGTAGATGTCGCCGGCGATGCCCTCGTCGTGCAGCCGTCGCTCGGCGTCGATCAGCAGCCCCTCGAGGGTCCGCTCCCCCGCCTTGTCGTGCGCGATGAGGTCGGAGAGGTTGTCGCACTCCGGCGTGGCGTATTCCGGGTGGGAGCCGACGTCGAGGTAGAGCCGGGCGCCGTTGCGGAGGAAGACGTTGCTGCTGCGGCCCCAGGACACGACCCGGCGGAAAAGGTAACGGGCGACCTCGTCGGGAGAGAGCCGGCGCTGCCCCGCGAACGTGCACGTGACGCCGTACTCGCTCTCGATGCCGAAGATGCGCCGGTCCACGATTCCCAGCGTAGACGTCGACTGACGAGGAGCTCCGGAGGTCGACGAAGAAGCGAGCATCGACCGAGCGCCAACGAGGGAGGAGCGCAGCGACTGAGGAGACCGACCAGAGGCATCGCCCCGAGCGAGCAACGAGCGAGGCCTGCGCCGAACCGACGAGGAGCGAGCACCCGAGCGAGCAACGAGCGAGGCCTGCGTCGAACCGACGAGGAGCGAGCACCCGAGCGAGGTACGAGCGAGGCGCGCAGAGACGAGGAGGTCGCGCAGAGATGTGGCAGAGACGAGGAGGTCGCGCAGAGATGTGGCAGAGACGAGGAGGTCGCGCAGAGATACCGTCGACTCGGCGATCCGGGCGTCGTACGTCGTCCGCGCGCTCAGGCCACTGCGGCGTCGTACCAGCGCAGGACCCGCAGGGCGCGCAGCGTGACCCAGCGACTGGGCCGGCCCTCGCCGTCCTCGAGCGCGAAATGCATCAGGCCCGGATGCAGATAGTCAAGCTGCCATCGGCCGTCGGACTGCTGCTTGCGCCGGACCAGCTCGACCGCGTCGGCTACGCGCGGGTCGGGCGATCCGCCGACCGCGCGGAAGTAATCCAGCGCCCGGAGCGCGTCGTAATGCCACCAGGTTGGGAACGAGAACTCCAGGAAGGTGGGGTCGACCACCGTGCCGGTGCTCTTGCGGTATATCAGTTCGCGCTCGAGCAGGTACTCCTCCCCGCGGCGCCGAGCCGCCACCGCGGCCGCCGACCCCCCGGTCGCGCGCTCGTGCTCCAGCAGCCCTTCCAGCACGTCGATGGTGCTGTGGAACGACGAGCGGGTCGAGCCCTGCTCCGTCGCGCAGTTCCAGCCGCCGTCCTCGAGCTGATCGCCGAGCAGGCGGTCGACGATGCCGGCGACGTCCTGACCGAAGTACGCGCCCTGCGCCACGGTCCGGCCGTTGATGCACGGCTCGACCTCGCCGTCGAAATACGGCAGGTCGTCGTATTCCCATCGGCAGTTCTTGGCGATCAACCCGATCGTCTCCCGCATCGACGACGCCTGCGGATCGACACCGAGGTTCTGCAGTAACTGCAGCGTCGGGAGCGTGGAGATCCACGGCTGGGCCTTATCACCCTCCGAATCGTCCTCGGTGGCCGGCTCGGCCTGAGCATCGGACGCGGCGCGGGCCGCCTGCCGCGCTTCGATGAACGAGCGGCCCGGAAAGCACGCGCCTCCGGCCCACTGCCCGTCGGGGTCCCGCAGCGCCAGCAGCTGGGCGCCCCACCCCTCGGTCGCGACACGGGCCCGCTCCGCCGCGACGTCCGTCGGCGGGGCGTCGGTCAGGTCCCGCAGCGCCTGCCAGCGAATGGCCGGGTCGGCGTCGATCAACCAATCCGTCACGCTCATGAGCGGACATCCGGGGTGAGCACCGCAGCGCACGCCTGTGGTAGCGGCTCGGAGCCGCGCGAGCGAGCAGCGCACAGGAGGGGCTTCGCGGGACACACCGCGATGCAGCGGTCGACGAGAGATCTGGGCATTGGTGTGGGTCCTCCGGTCGTTGTCGTTGATCGCCGACAGGTCGGCGATCGCTCGAGTCTGGACGTGCAAGCAGGCTAAGACCTGTTCCGGACGATCTGCGCCCGGAACAGGTCAGTGCCCTGGCCACGCCGGAAAGGTGGACGGTCGCCGCGGTCAGGGCGACGGAAACGCTCCACACTCTGCCGCGTCACCGGGCAAGCCGAGTTGCACGCCCGCGCGAATCCGGTCCAACCGCGACGGTGCAGACCATGCTCGACGTCGATAGCCGTCGCGCACCGATGCTCATCCACTGCCGGCCACCCGAAGCGGCCGTCGGCCGGCGGGCACGGTGAGATGGATCACCCTGATCGGCGCCGTGGTGAGGCCCCAGGCCTCCGGTGAACGCGACGTACAGCCCTCGCTCGAGACGACGCGACGTCGAGCCTTGATGTGCGCTCGCACCTGGCTCTCGCTGACGCCGTACGACGCGGCGTCGCCCGCCGTGAAGACACCCTCCCGCTGCTCGATAGCACGCAGGAACTCGGGCGGTAGCGGCTCGGCCATGGGCAACCCTGACAGCCCGAGCCGCCGCTCCCCGGTGTTATCCACAGCTCGCGCGGCCGCCGGGAGGCAAGGTGGGAGTGCTGTCGCCGTCGTAGCGACGGCAACGCTCCAACCTTCAGCGGGTGCGGGGACTACCGGGTGAAGCGCAGCGTGACGATCTCGAAGGGCCGCAACGCCAGCTCGACCCCGCCGCCGGTCAGATCACGCTTGGCGGTCTCCCGCTCCAGCAGGTCGGTCTCGACGACGGACGTCGCCTCGAAGCCCGGTACGACGCGCGCGCTCGCCCGGCCGCCGCGGGACTCATAGACCCGCACGACGATGTCGCCGGTGCGGTCGTCCGCCGGCTTCACGGCCGATACGATCACCGCCGGGTCGTCGACCGTGACGGCCGGCTCCACACCCTTCGCGCCGGTGACGGTCCGTGCCGGCTGGTTGATCCGGAATCCCTCCGCCGCCGCGTCGGCCACGTCCGCGCCCACCACGAGGGCATAACGCAGCACGTGCTCACCCTGGTCGGTCACCGGGTCGGGGCACAGCGGCGCTCGCAGCAGCGAGAGCCGGACCGTCGTCGAGATGTTGCCGTCCTCGTCCGCGTGCCGCGACACATCGTGGCCGTACGTCGAGTCGTTGACGACCGCCGCGCCGTAGCCGGGCTCCTCGACGTGCAGGAACCGGTGCGCGCAGATCTCGAACTTCGCGGTCTCCCACGAGGTGTTCGTGTGGGTCGGCCGGAAGTGATGACCGAACTGGGTCTCGGCCGCCGAGCGCTCGGCCGCGATGGCGAGCGGGAAGGACACCTTGAGGAACTTCTCCTTCTCGTGCCAGTCCACCCTCGTCTCGACGTCGACCCGCTTGGCACCGGCCGGCAGCGACACCTTCTGCTGCACGGTCGAGGAGCCGAAGCTGCGGGTGATGGTGAGCACGCCGTCCGCCTCGGTGATCGAGTCGACGTCGGTCAGGTCGGTGACCACGTTGCGGTAGAACTTGTCGACGTCCCAGGCGTCCCACATGTTCGGCGTGTCCACATGGAGCTGGAGCAGGTTTGCCGGTCCGGCCAGGACCTCCCGGCCGGCGGCCTGGTCGACGACGGAGGTCAGCAGGCCGCATGGGTCGACCACGGCCGTCACCAGGCCGTTGTCGAGCACGTAACCGGCGCTCCCGGCCGAGACCGACACGGCCGAGCCGGGGGCCGGCGTACCGGCTCCGAGGGCGGCGACACCATCCCGGGCGTGCGGCGCGGCGTTGAAGACGATCGGCTGCGAGCCCTGACCGGCCAGCGCCTGCTGCGCCGCCGCGATGAGCGACTCGAGCTCGACCGCCAGCTTGGCGTAGGTCGCCTCGGCCTCGCGGTGCACCCAGTGGATCGAGCTGCCGGGAAGGATGTCGTGGAACTGGTTCAGCAACACGGCCTTCCAGATCCGGTCCAGCTCGTCGTACGGGTAGTCCGCCACGCCGGCCAGCAGCGCCGCGGTCGACCAGATCTCGGCCTCGCGGAGCAGCGACTCGCTGCGCCGGTTGCCCTGCTTGGTCTTGGCCTGGGAGGTGTACGTCGCCCGGTGCAGCTCCAGGTAGAGCTCGCCGCGCCAGACCGGCGCGTCGGCGTACTCCTCGTGCGCGGCCTCGAAGAACTTCACCGGCGGCTCGACCTGCACCGTCGGCGCGCCCTCGAGGTCGGCGAAGCGCTCCGCGTTGCCGAGCATCTCGCGGGTGGGGCCGCCGCCGCCGTCGCCGTAGCCGAACGGCAGCAACGACCGGGTGCCGCCGCCCTTGTCCTGGTAGTTCTGCTGGGCGTAGACCAGCTCCTTGGCCGTCACCATGCCGTTGTAGGTGTCGGCCGACGGGAAGTGGGTGAAGACCCGGGTGCCGTCGATGCCCTCCCACCAGAAGGTGTGGTGCGGGAACTTGTTGGTCTGGTTCCACGAGATCTTCTGGGTCAGGAACCATTTGGTGCCGGTCAGCTTGACGATCTGCGGCAGCCCCGGCGAGTAGCCGAAGGAGTCGGGCAGCCACACCTCGGGCGTGTCGATGCCGTACTCGTCGAGGAAGAACCGCTTGCCGTAGGTGAACTGCCGCGCCATCGCCTCCGACCCGGGCATGTTGGTGTCGGACTCCACCCACATGCTGCCGACCGGGATGATCTGGCCGGCCGCGACCGCGTCCTTGAGCCGGCGCCACACCTTGGGGTGGTGCTCCTTCATCCAGGCGTGCTGCTGGGCGGAGGAGAAGGCAAAGACGAACCCCGGATTGTCGGCGGCCAGCGCGGTCACGTTGGAGACGGTCCGCGCGACCTTGCGCACGGTCTCGCGCAGCGGCCAGAGCCAGGCCGAGTCGATGTGCGCGTGGCCGACGGCGTGTACGTGGTGTGCGCTGGCGTACGCCGGCTTGGCCAGCACCGGCGCGAGGACCGCACGAGCGGTCGCCGCGGAGCCGGGTACGTCGTCCAGGTCGACGGCGTCGAGCGTGCGATCGATCGCGGTCAGCAGCTCCCACTTGCGCGGCAGCGACTCCTCGAGCTCGTTCGCCAGCCCCGCCGCCACCTCGAGGTCGAGGACGAGCTGCCACACCTCCTGGTTGACCAGTGCGAGGTCGGCCTTGCGGACCTCGAACAGCGGCTCGTCGGGTGCGGTCTCGACGTCGCCCAGCTGGGTCGGCTGGAATCGGTCCAGGATGTTCGGGTTGGACGCGGCCTCGACATAGAAGTCGATCGCCGCGCCGCCCCTGGCGCGGGCAGCCGTGTCACTCGACAGGCCGCCGGAGGAGATGCCACCCAGCGGCACGTACATGTTCCGCGGGGACAGGCCCTTGATCGGCTCGCCCTCGGGCGTGTAGGCCAGGCCCTCCGCGGAGAAGCCGGGACCGCCGCCGAATCCGAGGTCGATGACCGCCTCGGCCGGCTTGCCGTCCCAGTCGGCGGGGACGCTGCCGTGGAACCGGAACCAGCTGGTCCCCCACGGCGGTCCCCAGGTGTCCCCGACGGCGGCCTTGGTGTAGGTCGCGGCGAGGGCATCCTCCACCGGCACCGGCTCGCCGGGGACGTGCCAGACCTGGATGTCGAGGGCCGCCGTCGCTCCGTAGATGTGCGGTCGGATGCGCTGTTCGAGCGTGCGGTAGAGCCGGTTCTCGACCAGGGAACGGTCGGTGAGCATGAAGCCTCCGGTACGGGATGATCGGCAGATCCACGCTCGACGCGCGGGTGGCGTTGACGCTACCCGTGCCTCCGCACACCGCGACAGGTGCGTCCGTCCCCGGTCCGGCCCGATGCGACCCGCGCCGGCCGCCGGGGCCGCTCCTGCCTCAGCGGGCACGCTTCATCCGGCGTCGATCTTGTACGCCGCGTTCCAGCCGTTTGGTTGCGCAGGTCCGGGTAGAGAGGGTGTCCGACGGGTGGCAGCCGGGCGCGCAGGGCAGGCGGGTGAAACTGCCGGGACGCTAACGTGCAATGCGTGACCGAGCCGAGCGCGCCCACCGCCAAGCAGATACCAACCATGCGCAGCCGCCACGGCGACGAGACCGTCGACGAGTACGCGTGGCTGCGCGATCACGAGGATCCGGACACGACGGCCTACCTCGAGGCCGAGAACGCCTACTGCGCCGTCCGCACCGCCCGGCTCGAGCCGCTGCAGGAGGAGATCTTCGCCGAGATCAAAGAGCGCACGCAGGAGACCGATCTGTCGGTGCCGGCCCGCGAGGGCGACTGGTGGTATTACACCCGCACCGAGGAGGGCAAGCAGTATCCCGTGCACTGCCGCCGCCCCGCCGGCGAGGACCGGGCGCTGGATGAGTCAGCGCCCGAGCAGGTGCTGCTGGACGGCAACGTCGAGGCCGGCGATGCCGACTACTTCCGGATCGGCGTCTTCGAGATCAGCGCCGACGCCTCGCTGCTCGCCTATGGCGTCGACCGCAACGGTTCGGAGCAGTACGTCGTGCGCTTCCGCCGGCTCACCGGCGATCCCGCGACCCTGCCGGACGAGATTTCCGGCGTCTATTACGGCGGGGCCTTTTCCGCTGACGGCTCGACCTTCTTCTACACGACGCTGGATGCGGCGATGCGGCCCTACCGCGCCTTCCGGCACCGTCTCGGCACCGACCAGGCCGACGACGATCTGCTTCGGGAGGAGACGGACGAGAAGTATTTCCTCTATGTGCACCCCACCCGCAGCAAGGAATTCATCCAGATGACGGCGAGCAGCTCGCTCACCAGCGAGGTCGCCGTCCTCTCGGCCGCCACACCCGACGGCGAATTCGCACCGATCGAGCCGCGCCGGCAGGGCGTCGAATACAGCATCGATCACCACCGCGACGTCTTTTACGTCCTGCACAACACCGCCGCGCCGAATTTCACCCTCGCCGTGACTCCGGTGTCGGCCCCCGGCCGCGACCAGTGGCGCACGGTGATCGAGCACCGCGCCGACACCCGGCTGACCGGCGTCGACGCCTTCGCCGGCCATCTCGCCATGTCGCTGCGGACCGGCGGACGCACCGGCGTACGGATCCACCCGCTCTCCGGCGATGAGCTCGGCGCGGGCACCGACATCACCTTCCCGGACGAGATCTACACCGTCCACGTCGATGACAATCCGGACTTCGACACCACCGCACTCCGGCTGGACTACTCGTCCTTCATCACGCCGCGCACGATCTTCGACTACGACGTCAGCACTCGAACGCTCGAGTTGAAGAAGCAGACCGAGGTGCTCGGCGGCGTCGACCTGTCGGCGTACGAGACGGTACGGGAGTGGGCCACCGCGACGGATGGGACGAAGGTGCCGCTGTCGGTCGCCTACCGCAAGGACACCGCGCTCGACGGTACGGCGCCCTGCCTGCTCTACGGCTACGGCTCCTACGAGGCCAGCATGGACCCGACGTTCTCGATCCCGCGGCTGTCCTTGCTCGACCGTGGAGTCGTCTACGTGACGGCGCACGTCCGCGGCGGCGGCGAGATGGGCCGGGCGTGGTACGAGGACGGCAAGCTGCTGGCCAAGCGCAACACCTTCACCGATTTCGTCGCCGCCGCCGACCATCTCGCGGCCGCCGGCTACACGTCGTACGACCGCGTCGTCGCGCGCGGCGGCAGCGCCGGCGGCCTGCTCATGGGCGCGGTCGCCAACCTCGCGCCGGAGAAGTTCGCCGGCATCCTGGCGCACGTGCCGTTCGTGGACGCGCTCAACACGATCCTCGACCCGTCGCTTCCGCTCACCGTGATCGAGTGGGAGGAGTGGGGCAATCCGGTCGACTCGGTCGAGGTCTTCGGCTACATGCGGTCCTACGCGCCGTACGAGAACGTCGAGGCGAAGGGCTACCCGGCAATCTTCGCGACCGCCGGGCTCAACGACCCCCGGGTCGGGTATCACGAGCCGGCCAAATGGGTCGCCCGGCTGCGGGCCCGCAAGACCGACTCGCGCGAGCTCCTGCTCAAGACCGAGATGGGCGCGGGTCACGGCGGCAAGTCGGGACGGTACGACGCATGGCAGGACGAAGCGCTCTACCTGGCCTGGGCCCTCGACACCGCGGGTGCCACCGGCGTCTGACCCGGCGTCCGCGCGGGTCGTCGTACGGTCGTCCGTCCATGATCGAGGCCGAAGTGAGGTAGATCACCCACCGGAACTGGCCGAGCAGTCGCGGCGCGTGAGCGGGTTGCTGCCGTGAACCTCCGGCTCGCGGCCGGTCCGGGTGCTAGGCCTCCGGCTCGGGCGACCGCCCCGAGTCCGCCTCCGGCGGGGCGGATGGCAGCAGGTCGGTCAGCTCCGAGGTCGGGATCCGGCGGAAGCACCGCAGCGCACGCGTCCGGTCGAGCACGGCCACCTCGAGATCGCGTGCCTGCAGCGCGGCCGCGTCGCGCCGACCGGCCGACAGGGCGTCGACGGCCATGCGCAGCCCGGCCTCGATCGTCGTTTCCGGCTGGTACGCCGAGCGCAGCCGCTCGCTGATCGCATCGGACTCGCCGCCCATCGCGGCGAACTGCGGCTCCTCGACGATCGACCCGTCGTAGGTGAGCCGGTAGAGCTGGTCCTCGTCCGCTGACGGGCCGACCTCGGCGACGCAGATCTCGACCTCGAACGGCTTCTGCTGCTCGGTGAAGATCGCGCCCAGGTTGGCGGCGTACATGTTGGCGATCGCCTGCCCGCTCACGTCCCGGCGGCTGTTCGAGTAGCCCCACACGTCGGCGTACCGCACACCCGCAACCCGCAGGCTCTCGAACTCGTTGTAGCGGCCGGCGCCGGCGAACCCGACGCGGTCGTACAGCTCGCCCAGCTTGTGCAGGCTGCGGGAGGCGTTGTCGGCGACGAAGAGGACGCCACCCGGGTACTTCAGCGCCACCACTCCACGCCCGCGAGCGACGTTCTTGCGGGCGTACTCCGACCGGTCGCGCATGATCTGCTCGGCCGAGGCGTAGAACGGCATCGTCATCGGTGACGGGCTCCTTCGGTCTCCATAGAATTGCGCGGCCTCCGCATTCGCTGCGCGCCTCCCTCGTTCCTCGCTCGGATGCTCGCTCCCTCGTCGGCCGACGCGGACTCAAGAGAATTGCGCGGCTTCCGCACTCGCTGCGCGGTGATCATGATCAGTTCAGCCGCCGGGCTTCCCGCGGCGGGCCGCGACGACGGCTTCGCTGACCTGCGCGATCTGGTCGGCCGGCACGCGCGCGGAGCCCTGCGCCGTCACGAGCAGAACGAGCGGGAAGATCTGCCGGTTGACGTCGGGTCCGCCGGTCGCCGTGTCGTCGTCGGCCGCGTCGTAGAGCGCATCGATCGCGACCCGAGTCGCCTCCTCGGGCGACAACCCCTCGCGCCAGAGCTTCTTCAACGAACCCTTCGCGTAGGGCGAGCCCGACCCGATGGTGTGGAAATGCTGCTCCTCGTAGGGACCGCCGGCGGCGTCGTAGCTGAAGATCCGTCCCGCCGGAGCGCCGTCGGCCGCGTTCGGGTCGAAACCGGCGAAGAGCGGGATGATCACCAGGCCCTGCATCGCCAGGCTGAGGTTGCCGCGCACCATGGTCGACAGGCGGTTCGCCTTGCCGTCAAGGGACAGGTGCGTGCCCTGGATCTTCTCGTAGTGCTCGAGCTCGACCCGGAACAGCTTGACCATTTCGACCGCCATGCCGGCGGTGCCCGCGATGCCGACGACGCTGTAGTCGTCGGTGGCGAAGACCTTCTCGATGTCGCGCTGGGCGATGTAGTTTCCGGCCGTCGCGCGCCGGTCACCGGCCATGAGTACGCCGCCCGTGAAGGTCAACGCGACGATCGTCGTACCGTGCCGCAGGCCGAGGTCGACCGTCGGCTCGACGGGTGGCAGCGGCCGGCGGCCGGGCAGCAGGTGCGGCGCCGCCTGGTGCAGGAAGTCGGTGAACGACGAACCCGGGGCCTGGTAGTAGGCCGGCAGTCGGCCGGGGACCTGCTGCTCTGACACGAAACTCCTCACAATGATGGGGCTCGGCCGGTGCTGGCCGGGAGACTACTCGCCGCCCTTTTGCACATAGGAGCGCACGAACTCCTCGGCATTCTCCTCGAGTACGCCGTCGATCTCGTCCAGCATCGAGTCGACGTCGTCGTCGAGCTTGTCCTTCTGCGCCTGCGCATCCGCGGTCGGCGACTGGGTCGCGGCGTCGTCGACCTCCGCCTCCGTCTCGGTCTCACGGTTCTGGCGCTGTTGCTGGCCGCCGTGCTCCTGTCGTGCCATAGGGAAGCCCTCCAAAGACGTCCGGTGCGGGCGCACAGTCCACGGCGCTCGCACGCCATGATCAGGCACCGCATCGTCCACGGTACCGACGTGCTCCACGCTACCCATGTGGCGTTCACGCGCAGCCGATCGCGCGGCGCGCCACCGGGCCATCTACCCGGGCCATCTTCCCGGCGGCCAGCTGCCGGGCTGCGACCCGGCCGGTTCATTCGCCGCCGGTGACCTCATCGACCAGGGCCGCCGCGTCCGGGCAGCGATCCAGCAGATCCGCGACGTGGGCGCGGGTGCCCCGCAGCGGCTCGAGCATCGGGATCCGGACCAGCGCCTCGCGGCCGACGTCGAAGACGACCGAATCCCAGGACGCCGCCGCTACCGATGAGGTGTAACGGCGCACGCACTCGCCGCGGAAGTAGGCGCGGGTGTCCTCGGGTGGCCGGGTGACCGCGTCCTGCACCGAGCCCGGGTCGAGCAGGGTCTGCATCGAACCCCGGCGCACCAGCCGGTGGTAGAGGCCCTTCTCGGGACGGACGTCGGCGTACTGGAGGTCGATGAGGGCGAGCGTGGGCGCGTCCCAGGCGAGGCCGTCCCGAGCGCGGTAGCCCTCCAGCAGCCGCAGCTTGGCCACCCAGTCGAGCTCACCGGCGCAGCGGATCGGGTCCTCGCCGAGCCGCTCGAGCACGGACTCCCAGCGTGCCAGCACGTCGGCGGTCTGGTCATCGACGTCCGAGCCGTAATGGTCGTCGACGTACTTGCGCGCCTGCTCCAGGTATTCCTGCTGCACCTGCAGGCCGGTGAGCCGCCGGCCATCGACCAGGCGCACCTGGGTGCGCAGCGTCGCGTCGTGCGAGATCTCGTGCATCGACTCGACCGGATCGGCGAGCCGCAGGTCGACCGTGAGCGCGTCGTCCTCGATCATCGCCAGCACGAGGGCCGTCGTACCGAGCTTGAGGTAGGTCGCGATCTCGGAGAGGTTGGCGTCGCCCACGATGACGTGCAGCCGCCGGTAGCGGTCGGCGTCGGCGTGCGGCTCGTCCCGGGTGTTGATGATCGGGCGCTTGAGCGTGGTCTCGAGACCGACCTCGACCTCGAAGAAGTCCGCGCGCTGCGAGATCTGGAACCCGGCCCCGCGGCCGTCCTGGCCGATGCCGACGCGGCCCTGACCGCAGATCACCTGACGCGACACGAGGAACGGAGTGAGGTGCCGCACAATGTCAGGGAACGGCGTCGCCCGCTTCATCAGGTAGTTCTCGTGGGTGCCGTAGGAGACGCCCTTGTTGTCGGTGTTGTTCTTGTAGAGGTTGATCGTCGGCTGCCCGGGTACGGCGGCGATGAGGCGGGCCGCGTGGGCCATGAGCAATTCCCCGGCCTTTTCCCATCGGACCGCGTCTATCGGATTGGTCGTCTCCGGCGCGGAGTACTCGGGGTGGGCATGGTCGACGTAGAGCCGGGCGCCGTTGGTGAGGATCACGTTGGCCAGCCCCGTGTCGTCCTCGACATCGATCGGCGGCGCCGGGCTCAGATCGAAACCGCGGGCATCGCGCAGCGGCGACTCCTCCTCGAAGTCCCACCGCGGCCGGCCGCGCTGCGTGGACTGCCGCAACGCGGCCGCGGCGTAGCTGTTGACGACCTGGGACGAGAGGAGCATGGAGTTGGCACCCGGTTGCCCGGGCACGGCGACGCCGTACTCGACCTCGGTCCCCATCACGCGGCGAACGGTCACGCGATCAACCCTACGTGGCCGCCCGGCGGCGGCGGTGGACGCGGTGATTCGGTACGCCGCGCAGGCGGCTCTGCCCCGCCGTGGCGTCAGCCTCCGCGGCGCGGGCCGGCCCTTGCTCACGGCGGCACGCGACGGGCGGGAGCGCGGAACCCCGGCGCGCGTCGGCTACAGGTACTGGCCGGTGTTGCTCGCCGTGTCGATAGAGCGCCCCGATTCGGGGCCCTTGCCGGAGACCAGCGTGCGGATGTAGACGATCCGTTCACCCTTCTTGCCTGAGATGCGGGCCCAGTCGTCGGGATTGGTGGTGTTGGGAAGGTCCTCGTTCTCGCGGAACTCATCGACACAGGCCGCGATCAGATGCGCGAGCCGCAGTCCTCTCTGACCCGTCTCGAGGAGGTCTTTGATCGCCATCTTCTTGCCGCGGTCGACGATGTTCTCGATCATCGCACCGGAGTTGAAGTCCTTGAAGTAAAGGACCTCCTTGTCCCCGCCGGCGTAGGTCACCTCGAGGAACCGGTTTTCCTCGGTTTCGGAGTACATCCGCTCGACGGCCCGCTGGATCATCGCCGCGACGGTGGCCTCGCGGTTGTCGCCGTGCTCGGCGAGATCGTCCGCGTGGATGGGCAGGTCCGAGGTGACGAACTTCGAGAAGATGTCGCGGGCGGCTTCGGCATCGGGTCGCTCGATCTTGATCTTCACGTCCAGCCGGCCGGGCCGCAGGATCGCGGGATCGATCATGTCCTCGCGATTGGAAGCGCCGATGACGATGACGTTCTCCAGGCTCTCGACCCCGTCGATCTCCGACAGCAGCTGCGGCACGATCGTGTTCTCGACGTCAGAGGAGACGCCGCTGCCGCGGGTGCGGAAGATCGAGTCCATCTCGTCGAAGAACACGATCACCGGCGTGCCCTCACTGGCCTTCTCCCGGGCCCGTTGGAACACCAGCCGGATGTGCCGTTCGGTCTCGCCGACGTACTTGTTCAGCAACTCCGGTCCCTTGATGTTCAGGAAGTAGGACCGGGCCCGCTCACCGTCGCCGCGCACCCGCTCCACCTGCTTGGCCAGCGAATTCGCCACCGCCTTGGCGATGAGCGTCTTGCCGCACCCGGGCGGACCTTAGAGCAGGACACCCTTGGGTGGGCGCAGCTTGTGCTCGCGGAACAGATCCGCGTGCAGGAACGGTAGCTCGACCGCGTCGCGGATCTGCTCGATCTGCCCGGGCAGGCCACCGATGTCGTGATAGTCGATGTCGGGAACTTCCTCGAGGATCAGCTCCTCGACCTCGCTCTTGGGGATCCGCTCGTAGACGTAGCCCGAGCGCGGCTCGAGCAGGAGTGAATCGCCCACCCGCAGGGTCGTCGGCGACAGCGTGTCGGCGATATTCACGACCCGCTCGTCGTCGGTGTGCCCGATGACGAGGGCGCGGTCGCCCCCCTCGAGGACCTCCTTGAGCATCACGATGTCCCCGGCCCGCTCGAACTCGCGGGCGGCGACGACATTCATCGCCTCGTTGAGCATCAGCTCCTGACCGCGCCGCAGGGAGGCGGCCTCGATCGTCGGTGCGACCGCAACCCGCAGCTTGCGGCCACCGGTGAAGACGTCGATCGTGCCGTCCTCGTAGCCGCGCAAGAAGACGCCGTACCCACTCGGCGGCTGGGCCAGCCGATCGACCTCCTCCTTGAGCGCGACCACCTGGTCGCGCGCGTCGCGCAGGGTCGAGGCCAGCTTGTCGTTGCGCTCGGACAGCGCTTCGACGCGTGCCTCGGCGGTGGCCAGGCGCTCGGCCAGGCCGGATCCGATGCCGAGCGGGGAATCGATCGATCGGCGCCGGAGCAGCCGGACTTCGCGCTCGAGGAACGCGACCTGTGCGGTCAGCTCCTCGACCTCGCGCCGTTCGTCCCGGCCACTGTGGTCAATATCGTCACTGTGGTCACTGTGGTCACTGTTGCCGAGCCTGTCGTTGTTCACCGTCGACACCTCCGTCGGTCACACGGTGCACGCGTGCCCATGCGGCGTATGACTCCAGACCTACCACACCGATGCGCTCCGGCCGTGGTGCTTCGTGTTACGTTTCCGCTCCTTCCGTCAGATCACCGCCGGATCGGGGCGCGGAGGCCCGGCTTGTACGACGGTGCCGGGGTGGCGGTGCCACACCGTCCGCGACACGCCGAGTGGTCACCAGGAATGCGGTGTGCGCCACCATCCGGTGCTCTGGGCGGACCGCGAGGCCGACCACGTGCCACGGCCGGACGAGGGTCTCGAACGACTGCGGCTCGGTGAAGCAGCCCACCCCGCGGAGCGCCTCGACGTAGGTCGAGAGCTGGGTCACGGTCGCGACGTAGCCGACCAGGACGCCGCCGGGGACCAGGGCTTGGCGCACTGTGTCGAGCACGGCCCACGGCTCGAGCATGTCGAGGCACACCCGATCGACCCGGCCGTCGACGAAGGCGTCCGCCGCGTCACCCACATCACCGGTCCGAAGCTCCCAGTGCGCGGGGGCCTCGCCGAGAAACGTCTCCACGTTGGTCCTGGCGACGACGGCGAACTCGGGACGGCGCTCGTAGGAGATGAGCCGTCCCGACTCGCCGACCGCGCGGAGCAGCGACAGCGTCAGCGCCCCCGAGCCGGCGCCGGCCTCCAGCACGCGGGCTCCCGGAAAAATGTCCCCCATCGCGATGATCTGGGCGGCGTCCTTGGGGTAGATCACCTGCGCGCCACGCGGCATCGAGAGCACGTAGTCGGCGAGCAGCGGTCGCATCGCGAGGTAGGGCGTCCGGGAGGTCGAGAGGACGACGCAGCCCTCCGGTGAGCCGATGAGGTCATCGTGCGCGATCGCCCCGCGGTGGGTATGGAACGCGGCCCCGGGGGCGAGCAGCACGGTGTGCAGGCGCCCCTTGGGGTCGGCCAGCTGCACCCGGTCGCCGACGGCGAAGGCTCCGGTACGTCGGGTGCTCACCGATTCATCGGCCGGGTACCGCCGCCGCGCCGCCCGCGAGCAGGCCGTTGAAGTGCTGCGCCAGATCGGCGGCCACGAGGACACCGACCGGCCGCGAGTCGCCGCCGACCACGAGGTACTCGGTCGCCGGCATCGCCTGGATCGCCTGCACCAGCCGCTGACCGGACAGCGACTCCTGCAACAGCAGGCCGGGCTCGAGCTGCCGGGCGACCTCGGAGAGCGCGGTCCACGGCCGGCGGTGCTCCGGGATGGTCAGGATCGCCGATTCCGAGACGATCGACTCGGGCCGCCCGTGCCGGTCCACCGCCAGCACCGCCCCGGCATGGGAGTCGCGCGCACGGCGTACCGCCTCGCCGATCGAGATTTCCGGCGGCACTTCGATGAGCGGGCGTACGACGTCGGCGAGGCGCAGCTTCGGGAGGGCCTCCCGCATCGTCGCCATCTGCATCGACTGGCTGGCGTTGAACCAGATGAACGAGGCCAGGAGCAAGGCGATCAGGACGGTGGAGAGCCGCTGGTCGCCGTTGCGCGGGAAGATCCCGGTGACGACGAAGACCATGATCGCGATCGCGATGATCCGCCCACCCCAGACGGCGGCCTTGGTGCCGGCCAGCTGTGAGCGGGTGAGCTGCCAGACGGCCGCGCGCAGCACCCGGCCACCGTCCAGCGGGAGGCCCGGCAGCAGGTTGAAGGCCATGACCAGCACGTTGGAGACCATCAGCTGCACGACCAGCCACCGCGCGACCGATCCCGACGCGACGATCGGGTAGGCCGCCGCGCCGATCGCTGCGAGCAGCAACGAGACCAGCGGCCCGGCCACGGCGACGAGGTACTCGTGGGCCGGCCGCTCGGGTTCGTTCTCGATCTCGGAGACCCCGCCGAGCAGGAACAGCACCACCCGGCGTACGCGGAGACCGAGGATCCGGCTCACGACGCAATGGCCGAGCTCGTGCAGCAGCACGGACACCCCGAGCAGCAGCGCGAAGGAGAAGGCAACGACGTAGGAGACGCCGTTCGAGACGGCGACGTATTCACGCACGACCGGCGCCCATGAAATCGTGATGAACGCCGCAAAAATGAACCATGACGCGGAGAAGTAGACCGGGATGCCGAAATATCGCCCGGCGGGCACGCCGACAGGGACGGACGGCGGCGTGGACCGCTGCCGACGACCGGTGCCGGGGTCAGCCATACCTTCGATGCTACGGGTTCCACCCCGTGGGCGGACGCGCCCGCGCGGCGGTCCAGCGCTCGGCTGGCTAGAGTCGTCAGCCGTGACCGACCAGCGACGTGCCGCGGGCGACGACGGAACCACCGACCCGGACGCCGCCGACGCAGCACCCGCAGGCGCGGTCCATGCCGATGCGCCCG
>JBBSHJ010000009.1:0-54028 GCA_038253135.1 Mycobacteriales bacterium
TCCTCGACGGCCCGCTCGTCGAGGAAACCGGCATACAGGTCGGCGATCTTGCGGGCCGGCGATCCGGCCGGGGCGGTGCGGGACTCGTCGGATTCGAGGATCTCCCTCGCTGCCGCCTGCGCGGCGTCGCGCAACTCGTGAAAGGTGCCGTAGCGGGGCTCGTCATCGGGCAGCTCGGTCGACTCGAGCCAGTCCGCGTTGACGTAGCGATAGAAATCCACGGTCGCGCTGGTCGTCATCTGCTCCTGCTTCCTGCGCGGGGTCAGCCCCGCACCGAGTCGGCGGTACGCCGGGTGGCCTCTCGCAGCGCCGCGGGGTCGGGCCCGGCCCGGAGGACCCCGCGCGAGGTCGACGGGATCACGCCCGGTCGCCCACCGAACAACCGGGCGAGGTCGGCCGGCGTACCGCCCTGCGCGCCGAGACCGGGGACGAGAATCGGCCCGTTCAGCGCGTCGAGGTCGACGTCGAGCGCGCCGACGGTCGCTCCGATCACGACCCCCACCCGGCCGAGCGGCCGCGCGCCGTGGTTCTCGCTCGCGGTCGCGTCGAGAATCCGTTGCGCCACGGTGCCGGAGCCGGAGCAGGCGCGCTGAACCGCCGCCCCGTCGGGATTCGACGTGAGCGCGAGCACGAAGACGCCGCGATCGTGCTTCGCGGCCATGTCCAGCGCCGGCCGCAGCGCGCTGTAACCGGCGTAGGGGCTGAGGGTGACCGCGTCGCCAGCGAGGGCGCTGCCGGCACCGAGATAGGCGTCGGCGTAAGCCGCCATGGTGGATCCGATATCGCCGCGCTTGGCGTCGACGATGACGATCGCGCCCGCCTCGCGGCCCAGGGCGATGACGCGTTCGAGCACGGCGACGCCGGGCGCCCCGAACCGCTCGAAGAAGGCGGATTGCGGCTTGATCACCGCGGCCACGGGGGCGATCGCCTCGGTGGCGGCGAGCGCGAACCGGCGCAGGCCGTCGAGCGTGTCACCGACGCCCCAGGCCTCGAGCAGCGCGCGGTGCGGGTCGATGCCCACGCACAGCGGGCCGCGCTCCTTCAGTGCGGCCAGCACGCGCTCGGCGAAGCCGGTCATGCCGACTCCTCCTCGGTGGCGGTCGCTTCGCCTGGCCAGTCGGCGTCGAGCTCGCTGGCGGTCTCGGCGTCCGGGCTCCGGTGGGCATGGCCGATCGCGTCCGAGACGCGGGCGAAACCGTTGCGCAGCAGGCAGGAACGCAATTCCCGCAGGATGCGCACCGGGGCGCTCGGATCGTGGAAGATCGCGGTGCCGACCGACACGGCGGACGCGCCGGCGAGGATGAATTCAAACGCGTCCCGGCCGGTCATGATCCCACCCATGCCGAGGATCGGGACGGCCGGCAGCGCCGCGTGCACCTGCCACACCGCACGGACCGCGACCGGGCGGATCGCCGGGCCGGACAGCCCGCCGGTGACGCCGCCGAGGCGCGGGCGCATCGTGTCGGTGTCGATCATCACACCCAGCAGCGTGTTGATCATCGACAGGCCGTCGGCGCCGGCGTCGACGCACGCCTGTGCGATCGGCACGATGTCGGTGACGTCGGGCGAGAGCTTGGCGAAGACGGGCACGCCGCGCCCGAGCTCGGCCCGCACCGCGCGGATGACCCGCGACGCCGCGCCGGGATCGCAGGCGAAGACCTGCCCGCGGTCCTCGACGTTCGGGCAGGAGATGTTGACCTCGATCGCCGTGACACCGGGCTCTGCGCGCAACCGGGCCGCGAGCTCTGCGTAGTCCTCGACCCTTGAACCCGCGATGCTCACCATCGCGCGGGCGCCGCGTTCGGCCAGCCAGGGCAGGTCGTTCTCACAGAAGCTCTCGATGCCCGGGCCCTGCAGGCCGATCGAGTTGAGCATCCCGGACGGCGTCTCGGCCATCCGGGGCGTCGGTCGGCCCGACCGTGGCCGCACCATGATCGATTTCGTGACGATCGCGCCCAGTGCCGACACGTCGAAGAACGCGCCGAGCTCGCGGCCGGCGGCGGCGCACCCGGATGCCGTCAGCACCGGATTCGGCAACTCGGCCGACCCGAGATGGGTGCTGAGGTCGACGTCACCGGAAGGGTCGCGGTCCGCCCGCCGCCGGACGGCCACCCTCTCATCAGCCACACCCTCATTCATGCGGATCGGTCCTCACCGTGGTCCTGCTTACTTCCTCAGAAAGTGCCATCGCGCTCGCGCCGAGCACGTCCGGTGGGACCGTACCGACGTCGTCCCACCTCACCTTCGTCGCGTCGAAGATCGGTCCCTCGACGCAGGATCGGACCATCCGGGTGACGTTGTCCTCGCCGATGACCGGTAGCACGCAGGTCATGCAGACGCCGATGCCACAGGCCATCGACTCCTCGACGGCGACCTGGCAGGGCAGCCCGTAGGACTCGGCCACCCCGCCGCAGGCCTGCAACATGCCCATCGGCCCGCAGGCGTAGACCACTGCCGAGCCGGCGCGTTCGATGACCTCGCCGAGGACGTCGGTGACGAGGCCCTCCCGGCCGGCGCTGCCGTCGACGGTCGTGACCTCCATGCTGGTCGACCCGCGCTTGGCCTCGAGCTCGCCGAAGAGCCGACCGGCGGTGGCCGCGCCGAGAACGAAATCGACCCGGCAGCCCCGGCCCCGCAGGGCTTCGGCGAGACCGAGCAGGGGCGCCGTACCGTAGCCGCCGCCGACCAGCACGGCCGGCACCGGCCGGGCGGGGACCCGGAACGGGCGCCCCAGCGGCCCGACGACGTCGATCGGGTCGCCCGGCTGGACGCGGCACAGCCAGCGGGTGCCGGCACCGTGCTCGGCGACCACGATCCGCACCGTGCCGCCGTACACCCCGGACGGTGTCGCGGACAGGATGGCGAAGGCGCGGCGCAGCAGCAGCCCGGACGTCTCGTCGCCGACGGCGAGCGCGATGAAGTGGCCCGGCCGGGCGGACTCGGCGATCCCCGGCGCCACCAGCGTGATCTGATGGTAATCGCCGACCTTCTTGCGGGTCAGGACCTCCCCGCGAACCTGTACCGGCGGCATCAGCGCTTCCCTTCCCGACGCGCCTCGAGTGCGGCATGCAGCGCCTGCAGCGAATGCACGCAGACCTCACCCCGGATCATGCTCTCGATGCCCTGTACGGCGGCCGCGGCGCCCTGGACCGTTGTGACGCAAGGGATTCCGGCACTGACCGCTGCGGCTCGGATCTCGTAGCCGTCGATCCGCGGACCGGCGTTGCCCGGAGTGCCGAACGGCGTGTTGATCACGAGCGCGACGTCTCCGGCGAGGATGCGTTCCACGCAGTTCCCGTTGCCGTCGGCCGGGCCCGGGTCGCTGAACTTCGCGACCACCTCAACCTCGACACCGTGCCGGCGCAGCACGTGCGCCGTGCCGCCCGTGGCCATGATGCGAAAACCCAGGTCGGCCAGCCGTTTCACCGGGAAGATCACCGCCCGCTTGTCCGCGTCGGCCACGCTGACGAAGAGGGTGCCGCCGGTCGGCAGCGAGCCGTACGCCGCCGCCTGCGACTTGGCGAAGGCGGTGCCGAAGGTCGCGTCGATGCCCATCACCTCGCCGGTGGACTTCATCTCCGGACCGAGGATGGTGTCGACGCCGTGGCCCTCGATCGTGCGGAACCGGTGGAACGGCAGGACGGCTTCCTTGACGGCCGTGGGCCCGTCGTCGGGCAGGTCGCCCCCGTCGCCGCTGAGCGGCAGCAGGCCCTCGGCCCGAAGCTCGGGAACCGTTGCCCCCAAGGCGATCCGGGCCGCGGCCTTGGCCAGCGGGACCGCAGTGGCCTTGGACACGAACGGCACCGTGCGCGAGGCCCGCGGGTTGGCCTCCAGCACGTAGAGCGTGCCGTCCTTGAGCGCGTACTGCACGTTGAGCAGCCCGCGTACGCCGACGCCGGCGGCGATCTGCTCCGTCGACGCGCGGACCCGCTCGAGGTCGGTGGCGCCGAGCGTGATCGGCGGCAGCGCGCAGGCCGAGTCACCGGAGTGGATGCCGGCCTCCTCGATGTGCTCCATCACGCCGCCGAGGTAGAGCTCGGCGCCGTCGTAGAGCGCGTCGACGTCGATCTCCACCGCGTCCTGCAGGAACCGGTCGACCAGCACCGGGTGTTCCGGCGAGACCTGCGTGGCCCGGGCGATGTACGAGGACAGGGTCGCATCGTCGTAGACGATCTCCATGCCGCGCCCGCCGAGCACGTAGCTCGGCCGGACCAGGACGGGATAGCCGACGCGGTCGGCGATCGCCTTGGCCTCGCCGTACGACGTCGCGAGGCCGTGCGCCGGCGCGGGCAGGCCCGCCGCCGCGAGCACCCGGCCGAAGGCGCCGCGCTCCTCGGCGAGGTCGATCGCCTCCGGCTGCGTCCCCACAATGGCAACCCCGGCCCGCTTGAGCCGGCCGGCGATCCCCAGCGGCGTCTGGCCGCCCAGCTGGCAGATCACTCCTGCCACGGTCCCCGACTCCTGCTCGGCGGCGACCACCTCGAGCACGTCCTCGACCGTCAGCGGCTCGAAGTAGAGCCGGTCAGCGGTGTCGTAGTCGGTCGAGACCGTCTCGGGGTTGCAGTTGACCATCACCGTCTCGTAGCCCGCGTCGCGCAGCGCCATCGCCGCGTGGACGCAGGAGTAGTCGAATTCGATGCCCTGACCGATCCGGTTGGGCCCGCTGCCCAGGATCAGCACCTTGTCCCGGACCCGTTGCGGGAGGACCTCGGTCTCCTCGTCGTAGCTGGAGTAGTGGTACGGCGTGCGCGCGGCGAACTCCGCCGCGCAGGTGTCGACGGTCTTGAAGACCGGCCGCACGCCGAGCCGGTGCCGGAGCGTGCGTACGCCGTCCTCGCCGGCCAGCTCGGGCCGCAGCGCGGCGATCTGGCGATCGGAGAGTCCCGCCCGCTTCGCCCGGCGCAGCAGCTCCGGCGTGAGCGACGGCGCGTCGCTGACCTCGGCGCCAATCTCGTTGATCATCGCGACCTGGTCGACGAACCACGGGTCGATGCCGCTCGCCGCGGCGATCGCCTCGACCGAGCCGCCGGCCCGCAAGGCCCGCTCGACGACGTACAGCCGCCCGTCCCTGGGCGTGCGCAGCTCCGCCAGCAGCGCCGGCAACTCGGCCGGATCGACATCGGGATCCTCGCCGGTCCAGAAGCCGGCCCGGCCGGTCTCCATCGAGCGCAGCGCCTTGCCGAGTGCCTCGGTGAAGTTACGGCCGAGGGCCATCGCCTCACCGACCGACTTCATCGTGGTGGTCAGCTCGGTGTCGGCGCCCGGAAACTTCTCGAAGGCGAACCGGGGCACCTTGACCACGACGTAGTCGAGGGCCGGCTCGAAGGACGCCGGGGTCTTCCTGGTGATGTCGTTGGGGATCTCGTCGAGGGTGTAACCGATGGCGAGCTTGGCGGCGATCTTGGCGATCGGGAAGCCGGTCGCCTTGCTGGCCAGCGCGCTGGAGCGCGAGACGCGCGGGTTCATCTCGATCACGACGAGGCGGCCGGTCGCCGGCTCGACGGCGAACTGGATGTTGCAGCCACCCGTGTCGACACCGACCGCGCGGAGCACGGCGATGCCGAGGTCCCGCATCCGCTGATACTCCCGGTCGGTCAGCGTCATCGCCGGCGCGACCGTGACGCTGTCGCCGGTGTGCACACCCATCGGGTCGACGTTCTCGATCGAGCAGACGACCACGACGTTGTCGTGCCGGTCGCGCATCAGCTCGAGCTCGAACTCCTTCCAGCCGAGCACGCTCTCCTCGATCAGCACCTCGTGCACCGGGCTCGCCGCGAGGCCGGCGATGGCGATCCGGCGCAGGTGCGCCTCGTCGTGCGCCATGCCCGAGCCCGCGCCGCCCATGGTGTACGACGGCCGCACAACGACCGGGTAACCGAGGTCCTCGACCGTCGCCAGCACAGCGTCGAGGGTGTGGCAGACGGCGCTGCGCGGGACGTCACCGCCGACCGAGCGGACGATTTCCTTGAACCGCTGCCGGTCCTCACCGCGCTGGATGGCGTCGATGTCGGCGCCGATCAGATCGACGGCGTACTTCTCGAGGACGCCCCGCTCGTGCAGCTCGACGGCGATGTTGAGGGCGGTCTGCCCGCCCAGCGTCGGCAGGATCGCGTCCGGGCGCTCGACCGCGATGACCTGCTCGACGTACTCCGGGGTGAGCGGCTCGATGTAGGTCGCGTCGGCGAACTCCGGGTCGGTCATGATGGTCGCCGGGTTGGAGTTGACCAAGGAGACCCGCAGGCCCTCCGCGCGCAGCACCCGGCAGGCCTGGGTGCCGGAGTAGTCGAACTCGCAGGCCTGCCCGATCACGATCGGCCCCGGTCCGATGACCAGGACGTGCTGGATATCGGTACGCCGCGGCATCAGCAGCTCACCCACTCCGGAGCGTGGACACTTTGCGCTGCTAGAGCAACCACAAGGCTCCACCCTCCCGGCCGTCGGCTCCTGCTCACTCGCTGTCGCCTCCCAGCATCTGGGCGAAGCGGTCGAAGAGGTAGCCCGCATCGTGCGGCCCGGCGGCGGCCTCCGGGTGGTACTGCACCGAGAAGGCCGGTCGGTCGAGGCAGCGCAGCCCCTCCACGACGTCGTCGTTGAGGCAGATGTGGGTGACCTCGACGCGGCCGTACGCCGTGTCGCTCACCCGATCGAGCGGGGCGTCGACGGCGAAGCCATGGTTGTGCGCGGTGACCTCGACCCGGCCGGTGGCGCGGTCGAGCACCGGCTGGTTGATGCCGTGGTGGCCGTACCGCAGCTTGTAGGTGCCGAGGCCGAGGGCCCGGCCGAGGACCTGGTTGCCGAAGCAGATCCCGAAGAGCGGGGTTCGCTTCTGTAGCAGCGATTTCACCAGCTCGACCGGCCCCTGTGCGGTGGCCGGGTCGCCGGGCCCGTTGGCGAGGAAGACGCCGTCCGGGGACTCGGCGAGCACGTCGTCGAGCGAGCTCGTGGACGGCAGCACGACGGTCTCGATACCCCGCTCCGCGAGCCGGCGCGGCGTCATCGCCTTGATCCCGAGGTCGAGCGCCACGATCCGGAACCGGCGCTCTCCCGCGGCGGGGACGACGTACCGCTGCGGTGTCGAGACCTCACCGGTGAGATCGGCACCGGTCATCTGCGGTGCGGCGATCACCCGGGTCAGCAGCGCCTGCGGGTCGGTCTCCGTGGTGGAGATCCCGGCCCGCATCGCGCCGGCGTCGCGCAGGTGCCGGGTGAGCGCGCGGGTGTCGACCCCGGCGATCCCGACCACGCCCTGCCCGACGAGCTCGTCCTGCAGCGAGCGGCGCGAGCGCCAGTTCGACGGGCGCCGCGCCGGGTCGCGGACGACGTACCCAGCGACCCAGATCCGCCGCGACTCGTCGTCCTCGTCGTTGATGCCGGTGTTGCCGATGTGCGGGGCCGTCTGCACCACGATCTGGCGGTGGTACGACGGGTCGGTCAGGGTCTCCTGGTAGCCGGTCATTCCGGTGGCGAAGACCGCCTCGCCCAAGGTTTCGCCGGCCGCGCCGAGGGATTCGCCGCGGAAGGTGCGACCGTCTTCGAGCACCAGCATCGCGGCTCTCCCTGCCACCGTGGTCACGCCCGCACCTTCCCGTCGAGGACCGTCGGCACGCCGTGCAGCACGGTGGCGACGATCCGCCCGGGGAGCGTGCGCCCGGCGTACGGCGTGTTGCGGCTCCGGCTGGCGAGCGCGGTCCGGTCGACCTCGAGCCGCACGCTCGGATCGACGAGCGTGATGTTGGCCGGGGACCCGATGGCGAGGTGGCGCCCCTGATCGGCGAGCCGGCCGATCCGCGCCGGGCGGGTCGACATCCGCTCGGCGATCTCGCGCCAGGTCAGCCGCGGGCCGCCGGCCTCCTCCAGTTCCAGCAACGCCTGCAGCACCACCGACAGCGCACTCTGCAGCCCGAGCATCCCGGGCGAGGCGACATCCCACTCGCAGTCCTTGGCCTCCTCGGTGTGCGGCGCGTGGTCGGTCGCGACGACGTCGATGGTGCCGTCGGCGAGACCGGCGCGCAGTGCGGCGACATCCGCAGTGGTACGCAGCGGCGGGTTGACCTTGAAGATCGGGTCGTAGGTCTCGGCGAGGTCATCGGTGAGCAGCAGATGGTGCGGCGTCACCTCGGCCGTGACGTCCGCTCCCCGGCTCTTGGCCCAGCGAATGATCTCGACCGCCCCGGCCGTCGAGACGTGGCACACGTGCAACCGCGACCCGACGTGCTGGGCCAGCAGCACGTCGCGGGCGATGATCGCCTCCTCGGCGACCGCGGGCCAGCCGCGGAGCCCGAGGACGGCCGAGCGCTCCCCCTCGTTCATCTGCGCGCCCTCGGTCAGCCGCGGCTCCTGCGCGTGTTGCGCGACCACACCGTCGAATGCCTTGACGTATTCCAGCGCCCGCCGCATCAGCACGGCGTCCGAGAGGCAGTTGCCGTCGTCGCTGAAAACCCTGACGTGGGCGGCCGAATCGGCCATCGCGCCCAGCTCGGCCAGGTGCAGGCCGGCGAGGCCGATCGTGATGGCTCCGACCGGAATGACGTCCACGAGCCCGCTGACCTTGCCGAGTCGCCACACCTGCTCGACCACGCCGGCCGTGTCGGCGACCGGCTCGGTGTTGGCCATCGCGTGCACCGCGGTGAATCCGCCGAGCGCGGCCGCCCGCGAGCCGGTCTCGACGGTCTCAGCGTCCTCCCGCCCCGGCTCCCGCAGGTGGGTGTGCAGATCAACGAAGCCGGGCAGCGCGATGAGGCCGTCACCGTCGACGACCTCGGCACCAGACTTGCTCAGCCGGCTACCGATCTCGGTGATCACCCCGTCCTCGACGAGGATGTCGGCGCCGTCCTCGTCGTACGGCCGCACGCCCGTGAAGAGGGTATTCATCTCCGCGCGACCTCCTCGGTCACAGCGCGCCTCGTCGCAAGCGCCTCGGATGCGCCGGCCTCGGCGCCGCCGAGCAACAGGTAAAGCACCGCCATCCGCACGCTGACCCCGTTGGCGACCTGCTCGACGATCGTCGAGCGGGCCGAATCGGCGACCTCCGGCGAGATCTCCACGCCGCGGATCATCGGACCCGGGTGCATCACGATCGCGTGCGGCGGCATCATCGCGACCCTCGCCGCGTCGAGACCGTAGCGACGGGTGTATTCGCGGGTGGTCGGGAAATACGACGCGTTCATCCGCTCGGCCTGCACGCGCAGCATCATGACCACGTCGGCGTCCGGCAGGACCTCGTCAAGGTGGTACGACGTCTCCCCCGGCCAGCATTCGACGCCTACGGGCAGCAGCGTGGGCGGCGCGACCAGCGTGACCTGCGCGCCGAGCGTGTGCAGCAGGGACACGTTGGAGCGGGCGACCCGCGAGTGCAGGACGTCCCCGACGATCACTACCCGCTTGCCGGCGAGGTCTCCCTCGCTCCGGCAGAGCCGGCGGCGCATGGTGAAGGCGTCCAGCAGCGCCTGCGTCGGGTGCTCGTGGGTGCCGTCGCCTGCATTGACAACATGCCCGCTGATCCAGCCGCTGGTGGCGAGCCGGTGCGGCGCTCCCGAGGAGCCGTGCCGCACGACGACCGCGTCGGCGCCCATGGCCTCGAGTGTCATCGCGGTGTCCTTGAGGCTCTCGCCCTTGGACACGCTGGAACCCTTCGCCGAGAAGTTGATGACGTCCGCGGAGAGCCGCTTGGCCGCGGCCTCGAAAGAGATGCGCGTCCGCGTGGAGTCCTCGAAGAAGAGGTTGACGACGGTGCGGCCGCGCAGGGTGGGCAGCTTCTTGACCGGGCGATCGGAGATGCGGGCCAGCGACTCGGCGGCGTCGAGGATCAGCAACGCATCGTCCCGGTCCAGCTGGTCGGCGGACAGGAGATGCTTCACCGGGCATCCCCCCGGCTGCGCTCGGCCTGCGGCACGCCGGGCCGGCACAGCAGCACGCCATCGCGTCCGTCGGTCTCGGCCAGCAGCACCTGCACGTCCTCGTCCGGTGCCGTGGGCAAGTTCTTGCCGACATAGTCAGCGCGGATCGGCAGCTCGCGGTGGCCCCGGTCGACCAGCACGGCGAGCGCCACGATCCGCGGCCGGCCCAGCTCGCCGATCGCGTCCAGCGCCGCGCGCACCGTGCGTCCCGAGAAGAGCACGTCATCGACGAGGATCACGATCTTGTCGTCGATACCGCCGGGCGGCTCCGTGGTCCGCTCCAGCGGCCGCGGGGCCCGCAGCCGTAGATCGTCGCGATAAAGGGTGATGTCCAGCGATCCGCACGGCACCTCGACGCCGGTGAAGGTGGCGATCCGGTCGGCCAGCCGGGCCGCCAGCGGCGTACCCCGCTTGGGAATGCCGAGCAGGGCGACATCGCGCCCACCGTCGGTCTTCTCGATGATCTGGTGCGCGATCCGATCGATCACCCGGCGCACGTCCGCCTCGCGGAGCACGGTTCGGGCCGGCGCATCGGCGCGCCCACCGGACGGACCCGGCGGGTCCGCTCCGCTTGCCGCATCATTCATCTGGTTCTCCTTCTCCGCCTCACGGGACGGATCGTTAAAGGAGGCGCCGCGAGCACGCGGCCGTAGTTGGAGCAACGGTAGCAACTCGCCGATCCGGGTCACCGGCGGACTCGCGCAGACCGGTCGCTTTCACGCACTCCCTCGGTGCCGACCCGATCGATGCCGCTCTCTGGTTCGATCGGGCAGGTGCCCGCAACCGGAGTAACCGAGGGTCATCAGACCCGCGGTCGGCGGCCCGACGCGAGCAGGGATTCAGCCGTCAGCACCGTGGCTATCTTCCTTTTGGGCCACATTTCGGTAGGCTGATTGCCAAACACCCCGTGCGAGGGCAGCACGTCGTGACCAGCGGCGGGCCGCGGCTATACACCGAGGAACGATTCTCGGGTCGGCGATGTGCAAGCCGGGCCAGGCGATCGGGCGGCCTTCGGGGGCGGGATGCGGGACCGAAGGAAGGTGTGTGTCGTGGCCACGGACGACTACCAGCGGGTGCTGGGGCTGCGCCTGCGCGCGGTACGCACCCAGCGAGGCCTCTCCCTGCACGCGATCGAGCGGATGTCGGCCGGGAAGTGGAAGGCCGTTGTCGTCGGCTCCTACGAGCGCGGTGACCGCGCGGTCACGGTGCAGAAGCTGGCGGCGCTGGCGGAGTTCTACGGCGTACCGCTGCGCGATCTGATTCCCGAGCCGCGTACCGCGCCGGTCGGCGATCATGCCGGCAGCGCCACGCTCCTCGTACTCGATCTCGACCGGTTGGCGCGCGTCGATTCCCAGCGGGCCGGCCCGCTGGCACGGTACGCCGTGACGCTGGCCCGCTCGTCCGGCCACCGTCCGGGCGGGGTCCTTCCCCTCGGTCCGGACGAGCTGCGGTCTCTGGCCGTCATCTACGGCACCTCGCCCGGCGATCTCGCCGACCGGCTGCATCAGTGGGGTGTCGTGCGCTCGGCCAACCAGCAGCGGACGGAGAGCAGGCCCGAGCCCTCGAGTGTCGGCATGCCCCCGAATGGGCTGCAGCGTGACCCGCGCCGGCAACCGCTGGACGGTGCCTCAGCCGCCCGGGCCTACGGCGCGCCCCCTGCGGCGCAGCGCGGCGGGATCCCGCGGCCCCGCTGACGCCGGTCCGGGACGTCAGGTCAGCCGGCCGCCGCTGGGTGCGCCAGCGCCACCCGTCCGAGTACGCCGTTGATGAATCTCGGTGAATCGTCCGTCGAGAGCGTCTTGGCGAGCTCGACGGCCTCGTTGATCGCGACGCCGTCGGGTACCTCACCCCACAACAGTTCCCACACCGCGATGCGGAGCACATTGCGGTCCACACCCGGCATGCGGGAGATCTCCCAGCCCTCGGCGTAGGTCGCTATGACCTCGTCGATGCGGGCCCGCTGCTGCACGACGCCCTCGATGAGGGTGAGCGCATAGTCGGCCAGCGGCGGGCCCGCGCCGGCGGCGATCCGCTCGGCCACGGTGGACACCGCGTCGGTGCCGCGCACGTCGGCCTCGAAGAGCAGGTCGAGCGCCCGCTTGCGGGCTTTGCTGCGCGCGGCCATCAGCCCGTGATGCGGCTGATGTACCGACCGTCGCGGGTGTCGACCTTGATCTTCTCGCCGGTCGAGACGAACAGCGGCACCTGCACCGTCGCGCCGGTCTCGAGTGTGGCCGGCTTCGTGCCACCGGTCGAGCGATCGCCCTGCAGGCCGGGGTCGGTCTGGGAGATGACCACCTCGACGCTGGCGGGGAGCTCGACGTACAGCGGGATCTCCCCGTGCGTGGCCACGGTGACCTCGGCGCCGTCGAGCAGGTAGCCGGCGGACGGGCCCACGGTTTGCTCCGGGACCGGCACCTGCTCGTAGGAGGTGCCGTCCATGAAGACGAAGTCGGTGCCGTCGCGATAGAGGTAGGTCATGGTCCGCTTGTCGACGTTTGCGGTGTCCACCTTCACGCCGGCGTTGAACGTCTTGTCCACGACCTTGCCGGAGAGCACGTTCTTCAGCGTGGTCCGCACGAAGGCGCCGCCCTTGCCCGGCTTCACGTGCTGGAAGGCGACGACGTTCCAGAGCTGTCCGTCGAGGTCGAGCGTCATGCCGTTCTTGAGGTCGTTCGTGGTGGCCACAGATCTCCTATGTTCGAGCTTCCGCGCTTAGAGCAGCAGCAGGTCTTTCGTGGTGGTCGTGAGCAGCTGGCGCGCGTCGTCCCGGCAGACGACCGTGTCCTCGATCCGTACGCCGCCGCGGCCGGGCAGGTATACGCCGGGCTCCACGGTGACCACGCAGCGGTCCTCGAGTGTACCGACGCCGGTGGCCGAGAGCATCGGAGCCTCATGGATCTGCAGCCCCACACCGTGCCCGAGACCGTGCCCGAACTCCTCGCCGTACCCGGCCGCCTCGATGATCCCGCGCGCGGCCTGATCGACGTCCTGTACCGCCGCTGCCGGTTGTACGGCGTCCACGCCGGCCCGCTGCGCCTCGACGACGAGGGCGTAGAGGTCGCGCTGCCATCCGGCCGCCTTCCCCACGACCACCGTGCGGGTCATGTCGGAGTGGTAGCCGTCGGTCGTCGCCCCGAAATCGAGCGTTACGAATTCGCCGGATGCCACCGGACGAGCTCCCGGGCGGTGGTGCGGGATCGCGCCGCTCTCGCCCGCGGCCACGATCGTGTCGAACGAGACGGCGTCGGCCCCGATGTCGAGCATGCGGGCATCCAGATCGCGCGCGATGGCCCGCTCCGAGCGGCCGGCGGCGATGGCACCGGCATCGATCAGCTGCGCGAACGCCCGGTCGGCGATCGCGCAGGCGCGGCCCAGCGCATCGATCTCATACCCGTCTTTGATCCGGCGCAACGTCTCGACCGCCCGCTCGATGGTGGTCAATTCCAGCACCGGAGCGGACTCGGCGAGGTCGCGCAACTCGTCCACGGTGAGCGTGTGCGATTCGTAGCCGACCCGGCGGCAGCCGCGGCGTACCGCCTCTCCGATGAGCGCCGGAGCCAGCGGCCTGGCAATCAGCCGGGCGCAGTCGGACACCTCCGCCTCGGCCTGCGTCCGGTAGCGACCGTCGGTGGCGAAGAGGTCGCCGCCCCGGTCGGTGCCGAGCAGCAGCGCGCCGTTGGACCCGGTGTAGCCGGTCAGATAGCGCACGTTGACCAGCGCGGTGATGAGTACGCCGTCAAGGCCGCGGGCGGCCAGTGCGCTCCGTACGCGGTCGCGGCGGCCGGCGTGATCGGGGCGATCCATGACCTCGCAACCTACCCGCCACGTCACGGGCCCGCTCATCGATAATGTCAATCTTCCCCGCCGCCGATGACGTGAGCAGATTTGCCAGCAGACTTGCCAATCCCTCAGCTCGCTTCCCGAACGATCGGCAGGATCCTGCGCCTCCTACGGGTGACGATCCTGCACATTGTCGGGCGCTGCCGCGCGTGGGTCGCGCCGGCACACTTCGTGGGAGGCTCGCTCGCGCACCGTGCCGGGAGGGCCGACGTCGCCTACCCGGTGATCCTCTCATCAGAGGGGCGTCTGATGGACGGCGGCCACCGCATCGCGCGCGCGTTCATTGACGGCCGGACGGAGATCGCCGCAGTCAAGTTCGAGACTGACCCCGAGCCGCACTATCTCGTCGCGACTCCGTGAATCGAAAGTGGGTGACGTCGCGCTGTGGGAGTGGTGACGGCAGCAGGTTCCGGTGTCCACGAGAGCCTGCTGAGCTCACCAGTCGATGGTGTGACCGATCGAGGGGCCGAGCCATTCAATAGTCGCATACTGACAGTAATCTCTGCTCGACGGCACAACCAAGAGGGGATCTCATGCGGATGGACACGAACGTCGTCAGCAACGCCGCGTCCGGGGTCGTCGCTGCGGTGATCTACATCGTGATCGTCTTGCTGACCGGAGTCAGCGCTGGTTCGGCGATCGGCGTCGGCCTCATCGTCGGTGTCGTGACCTTCGTGCTCGCCTACGGCATCAGCCGGATCATCACTGCCAAGTGCCAGACCAAGACGTGAGCGCGGCGCCGGTGCATCAGGCCTTGGGAGCGAAAAGCTCGAGGGGGATGTTGTCGGGATCGCGGAATTGAAGGATGTATCCGGCGCCGATGTCCTTGACCTGCTCGTGGGCGATGCCGAGCGCATCGAGCGCCGCCACGGCCGAGTCCAGGTCCACGCGTGAGTCGACGCCGAAGCTGACATGGTCCAGGCCGGTGCGGTCCTCGGCGAAGGCGTCCTCACCCACCGGCCGCAGCCCGAGCAATGAGCCGCCGAGCCGGTAGATGATCCCGCCGAAAAGGAACGACAACTGCTCTCTGGTTGCCGCATCCGCGTCGGCCGGCACCTCGAAGGCCACCGGCAGCCCGAAGACATTGTCATAGAAGGCGCGCGAGCGCTCCATGTCGGTGACGTTCAGTCGGACGTGGGCAAACGAGCTCGTGGGTATCGGCATGGCCCAATCCTATCTGTTGCACCGGCTCCTATCTCGAATTCGGCATCGCCGGCACACCCGGATGGCTCGCGGCACGGATGCTTTTCAGGAACGACTGGCGAGCCAGCGAATGCCGAGGGCGTAGCCCTGCACGCCGAGACCGGCGATGACACCGTCGGCGACCGCGGAAATCAGGGACGTGTGACGGAAATCCTCACGGGCATGGATATTCGACAGATGTACCTCGACCAACGGCGCGGTGCGCAACGCGCAGGCATCGCGCACGGCGATCGAGTAGTGCGACCAAGCCGCCGGATTGAGCAGGACCGGCACCTGGCCGTCGGCGGCTGCGTGCAGCCAGCCGACGAGCTCGGACTCGCTGTCGGTCTGCCGGACATCCACGGGGGTGTCGAGGGCCGCACCGGTCTTCTCACAAAGCACCACGAGGTCGTCGTACGACGTGCCGCCGTAAACAGCGGTCTGGCGGGTGCCGAGCCGGCCGATGTTGACGCCGTTCAGGACCCATATCATGGCGCCTCCGCGGAAAAGATCACGTCGGCGGGCATCATGGCGCCTCCGCGGAAAAGATCACGTCGGCGGGCATCATGGCGCCACCGCGGAAAAGATCACGTCGGCGGGCATCATTTCGCCACCGCGCCGTAGGCGGTTTCCAGCAGGTCCTCGGCCGGATCGTCGAGGATTCCGGGTTGCGCGAGACCGTCGAGGACGACGAACCGCAAGGTGCTCCCCCGCGATTTCTTGTCCACCGTCATGGTTTCCCGCAATTCGCCGAAGGCGTCGGCGTCGTACGACGTTGGCAGGCCGAGCGAGCGCAGGACCTGCGCATGGCGGGCCGCCGTAGCCGAATCCAGCCGACCGGCGAGCTCGCCCAGCCGCGCGGCATAGACCAGACCCACCGAAATGGCCGCGCCGTGTCTCCAGCCGAACCGCTCGCGCCGCTCGATCGCGTGCCCGAGGGTGTGACCGTAATTCAGCATCTCGCGCCGGCCCACTTCGGTCAGGTCCTCGCCGACGACATCCGCCTTGACCCGCACCGAGCGGGCAACCAACTCGGCCGCGACCGCCGCGCCCGGATCGGCCGCGGCAGTGGGGTCGCGCTCGATCAGATCGAGGATGACCGGGTCGGCGATGAATCCGGCCTTGACGATCTCGGCCAGCCCGGGCACGTATTCGGCAACCGGGAGCTTGCGGAGGATGTCGAGATCGCACAGCACGCCCGCCGGCGGGTGGAACGAGCCGACGAGGTTCTTCCCGGCGAGCGTGTTGATGCCGGTCTTGCCACCGACCGCGGCGTCGACCATCCCGAGCAGCGTCGTCGGCACGTGTACGACGCGGACGCCGCGCAGCCAGCAGGCCGCGACCCAACCGGCAAGGTCGGTGACCGCGCCGCCGCCGAGGCCGACGATCGCATCGGACCGGGTGAATCCGGCCGCTCCGAGTGCGTCCCAGCACCGCCCGGCCACCGAGAGCCGCTTGGCGTCCTCGCCGTCGGGCACCGGCAGCGCCAGCACCCCGTGGCCGGCGCCGGCGAGGACCTCGGTGATCCGGTCGGCGGCGCCGGCAAGCGTCGGCGGGTAGATCAGCCCGACCTGCCGGGAGCCGGTGACCAGACCGGCAAGCCGATCGATCACCCCCGGACCGATCAGGACGTCGTACGGCGTCTGGCCCGCAACGGTCACGGTCGTGCGTTCTTCGCTCACGGGCCGACCTCCTCGGTGGCGCCGATTTCCTCAGCGGCAATGTGCGCGGTCACTTCTGCGGCGATCTCTGCCGGCTCGCGCCCGTGCGTATCGATGACGAAACTCGCCACGGCGGCGTACCGCGGCGCCCGCTCGGCCAGCAATGCTCGTAGCTGCGCGCGCGGGTTTCCCAGCAGCAGCGGTCGATCCCGGTTGAAACCAACGCGCTCGGCGGCATCGGCCAGCCCGACCTGCAGGTAGGCGACGCGGTGCCGGCACAGCAGTTCGGCGATGTCCGGCTGAACGGGTGCGCCACCGCCGAGCGCCAGCACGCCCTCGTGCGATTGCAGCGCGGCGCGCACCGCGTCACGTTCGAGCACGCGGAAATGCTCCTCACCCTCATCGATGAAGATGTCGGCGATCGGCTTTCCCTGGGCGGATTCGATGTCGTCGTCGGTGTCGCGGAAGCCGACGCCCAGCGCGGCTGCGACCAGCCGTCCGATCGTGGTCTTGCCCGCACCGGGTGGGCCGACCACGACCAGTGCCGGTCCCGGCTCGCGCCCGCTCATCGGATCGCCAGATTGTCGAGGTACGCGGCGTGGTTCCGGGCCGTCTCCGCGACGGAATCGCCGCCGAACTTCTCCAGCGCCGCATCGGCGAGGCACAACGCCACCATGGCCTCGGCCACGACCGCGGCCGGAGGCACCGCGCACACGTCGCTGCGCTGGTTGATCGCCACTGCGGCCGCGCCGGTCGCGACGTCGATCGTCTGCAGCGCACGGGGCACCGTCGAGATCGGCTTCATCGCGGCGCGTACCCGCAGCGCCTCGCCGGTGCTCATGCCGCCCTCGAGGCCGCCGGCGTGCGCGGAGAGGCGTCGTACGCCGCCCTCGTCGGCGACGATCTCGTCGTGGGCCTGCGAGCCGCGGCCGCGCGCCACGGTGAAGCCGTCGCCGAACTCCACGCCCTTGATTGCCTGGATGCCGAGCAGGGCTCCGGCCAGGCGCGAGTCGAGCCGCCGGTCCCAGTGCACGTGGCTGCCCAGCCCCGGCGGAAGGCCGTAGGCAAGCACCTCGACGATGCCGCCGAGCGTGTCCCCGTCGCGCTTGGCCGCGTCGATCTCGGCGACCATCGCCTCGCTCGCCGTGGTGTCGAAGCAACGCACCGGGCTCTTGTCGACGACGTCGAGGTCGTCGGGACCGGGTACGACGCCGGCCGGCGCATCGACCCCGCCGATCGCGACGACGTGGCTCACGACGGACACGCCCAGCGCCGCACGCAGGAACGCGCGCGCCACGGTCGCGAGGGCGACCCGAGTCGCGGTCTCCCGCGCGCTCGAGCGTTCCAGGACCGGCCTGGCGTCGGCGAAGCCGTACTTCTGCATCCCGGCAAGATCCGCGTGCCCGGGACGGGGCCGGGTGAGCGGGACGTTGCGCGCCTGCCCGGCCAGCTCGTCGGCGTCGACCGGGTCGGGCGCCATGACGGTCGCCCACTTCGGCCACTCGGTGTTGCCCACCCTGATCGCGACCGGGCCGCCGAGGGTCAGCCCGTGCCGGACTCCCCCGGTGACCTCGACCTCGTCCTGTTCGAACTTCATCCGGGCGCCACGACCGTAGCCGGCGCGGCGGCGGGCCAAGGCGTCGGCGATCTCGCCGGACGTGATCGGCACTCCGGCCGGCAATCCCTCGACGATTCCGACCAGCGCACGCCCGTGGGACTCGCCTGCGGTCAGCCAGCGCAACACGGGATCAAGTCTCCCACGGCCGCGATCTCCTCCTCGCACCGCTTTTGGCGGCGGGACGTCGAATACGACGCGGCGCCGCCAAAAGCGGATAGCGTGCCGGGGTGAGCAGGCAGACAACGAGCTCCTCGTCGCCGTACGAAGCGAGCATCGGCTTCAGCCGGGCGGTGCGGGACGGCCGGTACGTCGCGGTCTCAGGCACCGCGCCGGTCTGGCCGGACGGACATGTCGACCCCGACCCGCTGGCGCAGGCGCGGCGCTGCTGGGAGATCGCGCTGGCTGCGCTCGCCGATCTCGGTGGCGGTCCGGAGCACGTGATCCGGACGCGGCAGTTCCTCGTGTCCCGCCAGCCCGCCGAGGCGGCCGCGCAGGCGCACGGCGAGGTCTTTGGCGCGGTCCGGCCGGCGAGCACCATGGTGATCGTGGCCGGCCTGCTCGATGACCGTTGGCAGCTGGAAATCGAGCTCGACGCCGTACTCCCTGGCTGATCCCGAGTCTCGCGCACCCGAGCTCACTGCACCGTCACCGCTCCCAGGCCACAGCTCTTCCCCCGGCCGGTCGAGGCGCCGATCGTGAGACCACGACCACGACCACGGCGGCCGCGCCGAGGTCGAGCACCGGCGTCAGCTGAGCAGGACTGCCACGACGGCGCCGACTACCAGGGCCGGCCCGAGCGCGATCCCGCTGCGCCAGCCGGCGTGCCGAGCGAGCAGAAGAGCAGCGCCCAGACCGGCGCCGAGAACAAGACCGAGCAACAGACCGCGCGCGAGCGCGATCCACCCGAGCCATCCGAGGCAGAGGCCAAGGGCGCCGAGCAGCTTCGCGTCGCCGAATCCCATACCTCCGGTGAGCGTCAGCACGGTTGCGCAGGCCAGGACGATGCCGCCCGCCAGCAGCGCCCGCCACAGCGGGCCGCCATCACCGCGGACCACTGCCGCGACGGTGAAGTCGCCCAGGGCGAGGATCGTGAGGGCTCCGACCAGCACATCGGGGAGCCGATGCACCAGCACGTCGGTCGCGGCAAGCGTCGTACCGAGAAGGCCGAGCGCGACGAAGGCCGGCAGGTCGGCCCGCCAGCCCAGGCGGGCGGCGACGGCACCGACGAGCACCGCGGCGGAGATGCCGAGAGCGATGGCGGTACGTCGCGCGTCGGGGCATCTCGCCGCGACGCGGGCCCGCGGATCCGCCTCCATTGCGGCGTCGCGGCCCGTCGGGCGGGCGGGAAACGCGCACGCGAGACGAGCAACCGCCGGGCCGGCTGCGACCCCTGCGACCATGCCGATCCCACCCGCGAGCAGTTGCACGGGTCAGGACCCTAGCGCCGGCCGAGCGCGCGTGGGCGGCCGCGCCAAAACCTGTGGACAGCGGCGGGCCGCACGCGATCCGGCGCGGGTTACGGGGCGCGCAGCCCGGCGAGCACGAGGTCGAGCATCCGCCGGACCTGATCCTTGTCCGGTTTCGGGCCGTGGACGAAGCCGCCGACGAGGCGGACCGCGTCGAACGGCTCGACGTCGGCGCGTACCACGCCCGCCCGCTGGGCCCGCTCGATCACCATCGATGCCGCCGTACGCAGCGTGTCGCGGCAGTGCGAGAACGTGGCGGCGTCCTTGCCGAGGGCCTCGGCCAGCTCGGCGAAGAGCTCCCGCTTGGTCGAGGCCGTTTCGACGAACCGTTCGAACCACGCGACCACCGCGCCCCAGGGCTCGACGGACTCGTCCTCGGCCAGGGTGAGCAGCGACTCGACATCGTCGCGGTAGACCGCCTCGACGAGATCCAGCCGGGTCGGGAAGTGCCGGTAGAGCGTGCCGATGCCGACCTCGGCCCGCCGGGCGATCTCCTCGAGGGACGCGCTCGATCCACGCTCGGCAAACGACGCGCGGGCCGCGTCGAGCAGCCGCTGGGTGTTACGCCGGGCATCCGCCCGCTGCGGCGGCCCGTCGACTCGGTCGCGGCACGGGGTGACGGTGCCCGTGTCGGCGACATGGATGTCTCCGGCCGGGACTTGCGCCTTCGCGGTCATGCGATCACCAACCACCTCATCGTCATGGCGACGTCACTCTCTCACTCCGGTTGCGAACTCACTCCGGTTGCGAACCGGAGGCATCCTCCGGTAGCGTCGTATCGGAGGCGCCCTCCACTTCATCTTCTCACAGTTCGGACGGGGAATTCAGTCTATGTCCGTTGCTTCCTCAACTACCACGTCCATCGACGCGGCACCACCGGCGACATCCGCCGGCCCGGCCGCCGACCTCACTCCCGATCACACTTCCGATGACACTTCCGATGACACTTCCAGGGGCCGATCCGGTCGCTCCCGCAGGCCCGGCGGACGGTCCGCGCAACCCGCGAAGGCCGGCGGCCTCGCGCTCGCCCTGATCTTGACCTGCCAGCTGATGGTCGTGCTCGACGCGACCATCGTCAACGTCGCCCTGCCCGATATCCGCTCGGCGCTGGGCTTCTCCGAGACCGGCCTGTCGTGGGTGCTCAATGCCTATTCGCTGGTCTTCGGCGGCTTGCTGCTGCTCGGTTCGCGGGCCGGGGACATCCTGGGCCGGCGCCGGACGTTCGTCGCCGGGATCGGTGTCTTCACCGTGGCCTCGCTGGCCGGCGGCTTCGCCCAGTCCGGCGGCGAGTTGCTCGCCGCCCGCGCGATCCAGGGTCTCGGTGCCGCGATCGCGGCGCCGCAGGGCCTGGCCCTGCTCACGACGATGTACGCCGACGGCGAGGACCGCAATCGTGCGCTCGGCCTGTATTCTGCCGTCTCCATCGGCGGCAGTGCCGTCGGTCTGATCGCCGGCGGCCTGCTCACCGAGTGGGTCTCCTGGCGGTGGGTGCTCTTCGTCAACGTCCCTATCGGCGCGGTCGTCGCGCTGCTCTCGATGCGGTTCCTGCCCGACTCGGGGCGCAACCGAGGGAGCTTCGATCTGGCCGGCGCGGTGACCTCCACGATCGGCATGTCCGGGCTCGTCTACGGCTTCGTCCGCGCCGGATCGTCCGGCTGGTCGGATCCGGCCACCATCGGAGCATTTCTCGTCGGCGTCGTACTGCTGGCGTCGTTCGTGGTGATCGAGCGGCGGGCAACCCAGCCGATCACGCCGCTCGTGCTGTTCCTCGAACGCAACCGCAACGTGGCTCTCGTCGGCCGCATCCTGATGACGGCGGGCCTCTTCGGGATGTTCTTCTTCCTCACCCAGTTCATGCAGGACGTCATCGGCTACTCGCCGGTGCAGACCGGCCTCGCGTTCCTGCCGATGACCGCCGGGCTGTTCGTGGCGTCCCAGCTCTCCGCACGGGTCGTCATGACGAAGATCGGGGCCCGCATGACGACCGCCGTCGGTCTGGGGCTGGGTCTCGTCGGCCTGGCCTGGCTGACCCAGCTGACCGAGCAGGCCGGCTATGCCGACCTCGTCGGCCCGCTGCTGCTGGTCGGGGTGGGCGCGGGATGCGCCTTCCTGCCCCTGACCGCGCTCGCGCTCTCGGGGGTGGCACCGGCCGATGCCGGCGCCGCATCCGGTCTGGTCAACGTGATGCAGCAGGTCGGCGGCGCGCTCGGCCTTTCGGTGCTGGTGACGATCTTCGGTACGTCGTCGCGGAACGCCCGCGCGGACGGCGCGGCCACGCGGACGGGCACCGATCTGGCCCACTATGTAATGACCCAGGCGTCGGCGAGCGCGTTCGTCGGGGCGGCGATCTTCACCGCGGCCGCGCTGGTCGCGGTGGTCGTCCTCGTCCGGACACCGCGGCCCGCGCCGCTACTACCGGCGCCCCGGCCGGAGCCGGAGCCCGTGGCCCAGGCGTAACCAACGCGCTCGGGCGGCGCCGGTGGTCCCAGCCGCTGGTGGTTGCCGCCGACTTGCCACATGTGGCTGGCCTCTTTCGGCTCCGGGCGAGCACAAGTGGCAAGTCGGCTGCCCGCCGTGGGTCGATCTGATCGCGCTTCATCGGTCGCCGGCGAGCGCCGCGCGCATCGCCGCAGCCGGAGCCGGCCGTCCGGTCATGAGCTCGACCTGCCGGTAGGCCTGCGCCAGCAGCAGGTCACGGCCACCGACGACCGACCGCCCCGCCCCGACAGCCGCCGCGACGAGGGCGGTCGGCCAGGGGGCATACAGCACGTCAAAAACCACTCCGTTCCCGGGCCGCAGCAACGGTGCGACGGCGTCGGCGGCGTACGGCGGCAGGGCCGAGATCAGCACCGGCGCAGCGGCGGCCGCCGGGTCGCCGATCCCGCGCAGGATCCGCGGCCGGACGCCCAATGCCTCGGCCGTCGCACGAAGGGCACCAGCCCGTGCCGGCTCGCGGACCAGCACCGTCGGCGTGTCCTCCCCCAGCTCGCGCAACGCGGCGAGCATCGCCCGCGCCGTACCCCCCGCACCCAAAAGAACCGCGCCCGACGCGTCGGCGACGCCCACCTCGCGCAGCGCCGTGATCGCGCCCGCCACGTCGGTGTTGTCGGCGTACCAGCGGCCGTCGCGGTGCACCAGGGTGTTCGCCGCTCCGAGCGCGCGGGCCAGCTCGCTCGCCTCGTCCGCCGCCGCCAGCGCCGCCTTCTTGTCCGGCATCGTCACCGACAGGCCCCGCCACGACCCGTCCAGGGAGCCGACGAACTCGGCGACGCCGCCTGCGTCACATTCAATGGCCTCATAGCTCCAGTCGGAGAGTCCCAGGGCGGCGTACGCCGCCCGGTGCAGCACCGGCGAGAGCGAGTGCCCGAGCGGCGTGCCGATCACGCCGGCGCGGTTGGGCGCGGCGAGCTGAGCAGATGTCACGGTGACCCGTTCCGTTCGGTAACGCCCGATCAGTAGACGCCCTGGGCCTGGGACTTGCGCTTCTGCGCCGCGAAGGCGTTCGGGTCGGCGGTGAAGAACGACTCGCCGGCCTTGTTCTTCTTGACGAAGTAGAGCCAGTTCCCGGCCGCCGGGTGCAGGGCCGCGTCCACGGCGTTCGCCCCTGGGTTGCAGATCGCGCCCGGCGGCAGTCCCCTGTGCAGGTAGGTGTTGTACGGCGAGGGCGTCTGCGTCTGCGCCTGGCTCACCTGCACGTTGTTCCGGCCGAGCGCGTAGTTGACCGTGGAGTCGAGCTGCAGCGGTCGCCTGATAGCGAGCCGGTTGTAGATGACGCGGGCGATCTTGGGGAAATCGCCGGTGATCCCCTCTTCCTCGAGCAGTGATGCCACGACGATGACCTGGGCCGGCGTGATGCCGAGGCGGCCGGCCCCCTGGCGCACCGTGTCGGAGTCGATCTGGGTGCGCTGCTCGCCGATCATCGTGCGCAGGATGTCCCGGGCGCTCGATTTCGCCGGCAGGTCGTAGGTCGTCGGGAAGAGGTAACCCTCGACCTGACCGTCGGCGTACGCCGGCAGCCCGAGCGTGATCGGCCGGGCGGCGGCAGCGGTGAAGTCGGCGACCGAGAGCCTGGTCGCCTTGGCCACCCGCGCAAAGAGCTGCTTGTTGGTCAGGCCCTCGGGGATCGTGATCCGGCCGACGTGCGAGGCGGGATCCAGCAGCAGCGTCAGGGCGGAATCCGCGCTCATGTGCTTGCGCAACTGATAGCGGCCGGGCTGGATCGACAGCGACCGCGGGTCGTCGGCGGCCGCGGACCGGAACGCCTTGATGCTCTTGAGCACACCGGCGTTGACCATCGCGTTGCCGATGTCGTCGGTCGTGTAGCCGAGCTCGACCTGCAGGTACGCCGTGCCGGTGCCCGATCCCGAGTAGTCGGGGGTGGAGTTGAAGCGATGGAAGATCGAGCGGGCGCCGGCGAACGCGCGCAGCCCGACCAGCGCCACCACGACGAGGGACACGACCGGGGCGATGTAGCCCGGCCGGCGGCGCTTCGGGCCACGACCGGGCGGCCCAGCGCCGGGCTCGGCCGGCTCGCTCGGGTGACCCGAGCCGTCCGAGCCGAGAATGGAGATGTCGCTCATCGTGTCCTCACTCGTCAACCGTGCGTGCATCGCGCGTCACTGCGTCGCCGGCCCCCGAGCCTGACGGTCGAGCCACCCCTGCAGTATCAACACCGCGGCCGCTTGATCGATGACGCCACGCTGCGTGCGGGTGCTCCGGCCCGATCGGGACAGGCTACGGCTCGCCATGGCCGTCGTCAGCCTCTCATCCACAAATCGCACCGGGATCGGGGCGATCCGCGCCGCCAGCTCGGCGGCGTACGCCTCGATCGCGGCCACGGCCGGGCCCCGGCCGCCGGCCATCGTCTTCGGCAGGCCGACCACGACCTCGACGGCAGCGCGCTCGACGACCAGGCCGGCGAGCGCGTCGATCGACCCGCGCCGGGCCAACGTTTCGACCGGCAGCGCCAGGCGCCCGTCCGGATCCGATGCGGCGACCCCGACCCGCACCGAGCCGACGTCAACGCCGATCCGCACGCCCGGCCCCGGCCCTCGCCCCGCCGACCCGTCGCTCCTCACCCGCTCACACCGGCGCGATGCCGCCCGCGGCGACCTGCCGCTCGGCGGCGGCCAGCGCGGCCGCAACGCCTTCCCGGTCGGTGCCCGAGCCCTGGGCCAGGTCATCCTTGCCGCCACCCCTGCCGGCGACCGCGGGGGCGAGCGCCGCCACCACGGCCCCGGCCGTGATGCCCCGGTCCCGCGCGGCATCGTTGGCCGCCGCCGCGAACGGCACCTTGCCGTCGGCGGTCCCGACGAGGACGACGACAGCGGGGCGGTCCGCGCCGAGGCGGCCGCGCACGTTGTTGACCAGCGTCCGGAGCTCGCCGCCGCCGATGCCGTCGGGGACCCGGGCGCCGACGAAGGCCACGCCGTTGACGTCCCGGGCGCCGCCGGCGAGCTCGCCGGCACCGGCCAGCACCTGCCGGGTCCGCAACCGTGCCAGCTCCTTCTCCGCCGCGCGCAGCCGACGCACCGTCTCGCGCACCCGATCCAGCGCGGTGTCCCGCGTCCCGCCGATCTCCCGCGTCAGGGCCGATGCCAGCGCGCGTTCGGCCGCCAGGAAGCGGAACGCGTCGATGCCGACGACCGCCTCGACCCGGCGTACGCCGGCCGCGACCGAGAACTCGCCGGTCAGCGCCAGCGGGCCGATCTGCGCCGAACCGGCCACATGCGTGCCGCCGCAGAGCTCGCGGGACCACGGGCCGCCGATCTCGACAACGCGCACCTCATCGGCGTAGGTCTCGCCGAAGAGCGCCAGCGCGCCCATCTCCTTCGCGCCCGGCATGTCGGTGTAGAGCGCCCGGACCGGCAGGTCGCGGCGCACGGCCAGGTTGACGACCTCCTCGACCTCGGACAGCGTCCCGGCCGACAGGCCGGACGGCCAGGCGAAATCCAGCCGGAGGTAGCCGGGCTTGTTGTACGAACCGCTCTGCAGCGCGGTCGGCCCGAGGACCTCCCGCAACGCCGCGTGTACGACGTGCGTGCCGGAATGCGCCTGGCAGGCGCCGAGCCGCCACTCGCCGTCGACCTCGGCGTGCACCGCGGCACCGGTGACCAGCTCGCCCTTGGTGACGCGGACATCGTGCACGATCAGGCCCTTGACCGGCCGCTGCACGTCGAGCACCTCGAGCTCGACGCCGTCGCCGGCGATCCGGCCCGCGTCGGAGTCCTGGCCGCCGGACTCGGCGTAGAACGGCGTCCGGTCCAAGACCACCTTGACGATCTCGCCCTCGCCGGCCTCGGCGAGGCGTCCCTCGGCGCCGAGGATCGCGCGGACCGACGCCTCGGACTGCAGCTCCTCATAGCCGCGGAAGACGCTGGCGCCGACCTCGTCGAGCACGTCGCGGTAGGCCGAGAGGTCGAGGTGGCCGCCCTTGTTGGCCGCGGCGTCCGCCTGCGCCTTGCGCCGCTGCTCGGCCATCAGCGATCGAAAGCCGGTCTCGTCGACGGCGAGCCCGTGCTCCCCCGCCATCTCCAGCGTCAGCTCGATCGGGAAGCCGTAGGTGTCGTGCAGCCTGAACGCCTGCTCGCCGGACAGCGTCGTACCGCCGCGATCGCGCGTCGCGGCCGCGGCCTGGTCGAAGATCGTCGTGCCGGAGGCCAGGGTCCGGCGGAACGCCTCCTCCTCGCGCTCGGCGTAGCCGGCGATGCGGTCGAAGTCGGTTACGAGCTCGGGGTAGGACGGGCTCATCGCGTCGCGGACGGCGCCACTGATCTGCCGCATCACCGGGTCCTCGCAGCCGAGCAGCCGGGCGTTGCGGATGATGCGGCGCAGCAGCCGGCGCAGCACGTAGCCCCGACCGGTGTTGCCCGGTGTCACGCCGTCGGCGATCAGCATCACCGCGCTGCGGGCGTGGTCGGCGATGACGCGGAACCGCACGTCATCGACGGACCGGGCGCCGTACGCGCGCCCGGTGAGCTGCTCGGTCAGCGCGATCGTCGGAACGAGCAGGTCGGACTCGTAGACGTTGTCCACTCCCTGCAGCAGGCAGGCGACCCGCTCGATGCCCATGCCGGTGTCGATGTTCTTCGCCGGCAGCGGCCCGAGAATCGGGTAGTCCTCCTTGGCCCCTCCGGCCCCGCGCTCCTGCTCCATGAACACGAGGTTCCAGATCTCGAGGAACCGGTCCTCGTCGACGATGGGTCCGCCGTCCGGGCCGTAGTCGGGGCCGCGGTCGATCCAGATCTCCGAGTCGGGGCCGCAGGGTCCCGGCACGCCCATCGACCAGTAGTTGTCCTTCATCCCGCGCCGCTGGATCCGCTCCTCGGGCAGACCCGCGACCGACTGCCACAGCCCGGCGGCCTCGTCGTCGTCGAGGTAGACGGTGACCCAGATCGAGCCGGGGTCGAAGCCGTAGCCGCCCCGGTCCTGCGGCGAGGTGATCAGCTCCCAGGCGAAGGCGATCGCCTGCTCCTTGTAATAGTCGCCGAAGGAGAAGTTGCCGGCCATCTCGAAGAAGGTGTTGTGCCGCGCGTCGGCGCCCACCTCCTCGATGTCCTCGGTGCGCAGGACCTTCTGGATCGTGGTGGCCCGCGTGAACGGCGGCGTCTCCTGCCCGAGCAGGTAGGGCTTGAACTGCACCATGCCGGCATTGACGAAAAGCAGCGTCGGGTCGTCGAGGATCAACGACGCCGACGGGCGTACGACGTGGTCGCGATGCTGGAAATAATCGAGAAACCGCCGGCGAATCTCCGCGGTCTTCATGGCCGAACTCCTGTTTCTACGTCCGCTGCCTATGTCGATCGCCCGGCCTCATGTCCATCAGCCGGCTATGACCGTTTGTCGGTCACTTCGGGGCTTGCACCGACCGCGCGGTCGGTGCCGGCGTCGATGCCTGCCCCCTCTCGGAGCTCGGCCTCGCGCTCCTTGCTGCTTGCTCGGACGTCATCGACGAAGTCCCGCGCACCGTGGAGCGTGCGCGCCGCCGCGTCGGACAGGGTCTGGGCGATCCCGCTGGGCGTGATCGCCTCGGCTGCTCGCGCGGTGAGCTTGCTGATCTTGCGCATCGTCAACGCGCCGACGGTGACGCCCAGCGCGAGCCAGAAGATCCGTCGCATCAGCCATCGTCCTTCCGGCTGTGCCGACTGTGCCGGCCGGCGGACTTGACCTCGCGCGCCAGCTGGGCCTTGCGCCGGTTGGACGCGGCCCGGCGGACGCCGTAGGAGAAGGCGGCGACCTTCACGACCGGGCCGCCGACGGTCGATGCGACCAACGACGACAAGGCCGCCGCGTTGCTGGACACCGACTGGGCGTTGTCGGTGATGCCCTCGACCTTGGCCAGCTCGCTGTTGACCAGGCCGACGGTCGTGCGGGCGTCGGAGAGCAGCGGCGACGCGCCCTCGTGGGTCTTGCGGATCGCGAGTGTCGCCTCATCGAGGGTGCGCCCGAGCTTCAGGATGGGCACCGCGAGCAGGCCGACGAGCAGCACGAAGGCGCACGCGGCGACAAGCGCGGCGATCTCTCCAGCGGACACGCGAGGACACTCCTGTCGTACGACGGCGTACACCCATGGTGCGGACGGCGCGCTCGACCCTATCGCGAGATCGCCGCCGGCTCCGAGCGAGATCGGCCGCCGCCCGCTGCGGGCGGATCAGCGCCGGGCGACCCGGACGGCCCCGAATTTGACCGGATCGGGCGTGGCGATCCGCAGATCGGCAACGCCGATCGATCGCCCGTCCGGGGATCCGCTGATCCGGTTGGCGAAAGCGACGCGGGCCAGCTCGAAGGTCGCGGTGCGCCACCGGCCCGAGCCGGTGGTGTGCACGGTGCCGGTCGGCGTCAGCACGCCGTCGAGCATGCGGACATGGTCGAGCGCGTCGTAATCGAGCCGGAACCGCTGTCCGGGCCCGTCCAGATAGTCGACGGACGCCACGGCGGAGGCACCGTCCTCGTCGATCAGGTAGGTGTCATCGACGTCGAAGTAGAGGTAACCCTCGTCGGTGAAGCCGTTGGCGGACAGCCTCGAGGACCGGTACCCCCGCCCGAGCGCGGTGCCCGAGGTGCTGCGCCCGTCGAAGCCGAGGTCGAGCTGGTCGATCCCCGCCGGCGCGTTCGTCGGGCCGAGCATGACCGCGACGTCGGCGGCGCGGCGGTACGACGTGTCCCCGCGCCCGGCCGGAACGACCAGGCCCGGGCGGCCGTCCCCGCGCCGACGGTCAGCACCAGCCGGCCGTGCGGATCGGGCGCGCCGGTCGGTGCGGTCACGGTGTAGGCCACCCGGCGATCGCCGCGCGCCGGGATGGTGATGCCCGGTGGCCCGGTGACGGCGCATCCGGCGGGAGCCGAGAGCTGCACGTCCGCGCTCGCCCGCCGGTCCCCGAAGTTGCGCACCCGGAAGACCACGTCGGTGCTCGCGCCGGGCACGAGGATGCCGGCCGAGCAGTCCGGGACCAACCGGCCGGCCAGGTGACGGCCGAGCAGGGCGAAGAAGCTCGGGGCGTCGAGGAACTCGATCTGCGCGTCGGGGTAGGTCGGCCGCGCGGTGATCGCGACCGTGACCTTGCTGACCACCAGGTCGGCCTGGCCCGCCGGCACCTCGAACCGGAAGTCGAATTGCCCCTGCTCCCGGTTGGCGAAGCGGGCGTCGGCGACGGTCAGTGTCGCGGTCCTCCACTGCCCGGAGCCGTCTCTCTGCACGGAGCCCGCACCTGCGAAGGGCGCGGTGCCGTCGTACTGGACGTTGAACGCGGTCGTCCCGCTGTCGAGGTAATCGATGGTGAATTTCGCCTGGAACGTCGAGTCGTGCGCGACGGCGTCGTCGATCGCGAAATAGAAATACCGATTGCCAGCCGGATTGTCACCCGGTGCGGTGCTCCGCGCCGTGCGGCCCTCGACGGTGATCGCAGCGGTGCGGCCATCGCCCTGGTCCACCTGCACAATGCCGTCATCAATATTCGGGTCGCCGAGGGTGATCGCGAGGTCCCGCTCACCGGTGAAGGGCGGAGGCGGCAGGTCCGGGGAGAACGCGGCCATCAGGTCGCGGTGCCACGTCGGTGACTGCAAGATGGTGCGTACCGGCGTGAATTCCGGCCGCAGCGGCGCCTCGGTGAGGTCCGTCTCGTATTTATCGCGGCCAAACTCGTCTAGCAGGTTACCGGCCCCGGAGGTCAGCACCCATCCGGATGAACGGCGTGCTGCCGAAGACGCCGTACGGATGCGATGTGCTGGTGATCACACCCGCCGGGGAGAAAGCGCCATAGCTGGCGTCGTACTGACGCGCGGTCAGGGGCAGCGAGGTGCCGTCGATGACGAAACCGGTCACGGTGATGCCCCACTTGCGGAATGCGCTCATGTTCCGTGCGGTCCAGCGACGCAGCGAGTCACCGACCTGCGACGTGGGATCGACCAGCGCGCCCGGGGAGACATAACCGGAGCCGGAATCGCCGGAGATGAAGTGGTCGTTCACCGTGGCCGACTCATGGGCGTGCACGAGTCCGAGCGGCAACCGCTCATCGAGATGCGGATCGAACGCCCAGTTGAGGGGGACGCTACCACGCCCGGCGTCCTCCCAGAGCCGCGGCATCATGTGATAGAGCCAGGCGGCGGAGTCGAAATCGCCGGTGTAGATCATCACGTACCGTTTGGGTACGACGCCCCCGTCGGCATCGAGATAGCCGCGGGCGCGCAATTGCGCCACGGTGGGCACCGGCTCGGCGTTATACCGCTGCGGCGTCCGGAATTGGCTGAAGAGCGACGCGTTGGACATCGGGTCGAGCCCCTCGGCGTCCGCGTCGAGATAGCAGCCGTAGCTGCTCGCGATCTCCACGAATTTCCATTCGGCGTGGCCCGCGAGCTGCCGCGACGTGTCGCTGGCGGCGCTGGTGTATTTAATTGCCCACGGGACGAACCCCCGGATGGCGCGCAGGCTGTCTCCGGCCCGCCGGGCGGCGGTGCCCAGAATCGCCTCGAGCACAGCGAGGTCGGTGCCCGGCACCTGAGTCAGGTCGTCCTCCGGTGCCTCGTCCGGCCAGGGGCTGAGGTCGAAGACGAAGCCGCGCCGGGCGACGAGGAAATCGTGGTTGCTTAGCAGTGTGTTCTGGATCGGATGCGGCCAGGTGCTCTTGGCCACCTGACGCAGCCAGTAGGAGTCGAGAAAATAGGCCAGCTCGGTCGGATTGCTTCGGCCGGTGGCCAGGTAGCGGTCGTGGGCCCACCAGTAGGCGTCCGCCTTCGCGCTTCCCGTCGACTTGCGCCCCGTTCCCGGCACGGTGCCCCACCCGGTGAAGAGCGGCGAGCCGTCCCGGCGCACCAGCCAGGTCCGCACCGTGAGCCGGGTGCGGTCCGTGCCGGTCGGGTCGACGAGCATCGAGTACGCCGACTGCGGGCTCGGGTCGTACGGCACCGCGATCACGTCGTCCGCCCCGGCCACGGTCGACGCGACGTTGGAGGTCGCTGCCACGGTGGGGTCCCAGACCACGGCACCGGCGAGATGCGCGCGGAATTCAGCGACGGCCGCGGCGACGTCGGCCAGGGCGCGCGTCGGTTGCGTGCTCGGCCATCCGGCGGCCGCCGCGAGGGCGAGCCAGTACTGGTCGATTCGCAGCTCGCCGCGCTCGTCGCCGCGCAGGAAGTCGTAGAAGAGGCGCGGCGCGTCCCGGTTGACGATCCCCTGCAGCGTCGCCGCGGCGTGCAGCCAGCCGTAGGCGAGCAACGCCTGCGCGGGATCGCGTACGTCGTACGCCTGCACGGCGGCAAGGTCGACCGTGGCCAGGCCCTCGGTGCTCGCCGCGGCGGCCGGACCGCTCTCGGCGGCGCGCGCGACGGCGACGCCGCCAAGGGGAAGGACGGCCGCGCCGCGGAGCGCGTCCCGACGGCTGATCTTCATCTCGGACTCCCGTTTTCGCCAGCGACTGGACCCTAGGCAGTGCGGGAGCCCGATTCAACGGGCTGGTCCGGACCCAGCCAGGCGATCTCGCCGCGTGGCCGGATCAGCCGGGCTCGCGGGCCAATCCGGCGTCGTGGGCGAGCAGCCCGGCCCGTGTGCGCTCGGGCGCGCCGAGCCGCTCGCGACAGCGCGCCGTCCGGGCCGCACGGCCGGGGGGCAGCTGACGATCGACAGCCGATCCCGTCAGTGTCCACCCCGATGTGCGCCGCCACGCCGATCGCGTGCTAGCTCGCGTTATCACGCGCGCGGCAAGGCCGGGAGCCTGCGACTCGAGCAGCGGGCGCCGGACACGGGGGGTGGATCACGAAACGAGCGGCCGGGCGACGCGCGCTCTGGCATCGGCCCTCGGGCAGGTCACGACGAGAATCGGTGCTCGTCCCGGCGCCAATTCGAGTCCCGATCGAGACCCGCCAACGGCTCGACTGCCGGTAAGGGCGTTATGATCCACGTCACACATTTCGCTCCTGCCCGCGGTGGCGTCCTCCGCCGAAACCGCGACTCGTGCTCGGACCGGCTCGCCCGTGCTTCTCATGGAGGTTCCTATGTCAGCCGACAGGCCAACCCCCGACCAGAGCGCTCCCGGCATGACGCGCCGGTCGCTCCTCTACGGCTCGGCGCTCCTTGCCGGCGGTGTGGCCCTTGCCGCCTGCTCGAGCAAGAGCAGCACCGGATCGAAGAGTGGCGGGTCGAAGTCCGCGTCCCCGAGCGGGGGCGCGCCGGCGTCGTCGTCGGGAGCGGCCACACCGAGTTCGGGGCCGCCGAGCACCAAGCACCTTGGCTCCAAGCAGGGATCCCTCACGACCGCACCGCCGGTGCCGGCCAAGCTCAACGAGCCCGACGCGTTGAAGTCGCAGGTCAGCGCGGGAAAGCTTCCGCCGATAGCAAAGCGAATCCCCGCAAATCCTTACGTTATTCCGCACAAGTGGACGGCGCCGGGCAAGTACGGCGGTGTCCTGAACATGTATGTCTTCTCCAGCCAGGGAACGACGAAGGCCGACTCCAACCGGGAGTTCTTCTACGGTCACTCGATCGTGCGCTGGCTCAACGACGGCTTGGACATCGTCGGCGGCCTGGCCGAGAAGTGGTCGCCGAACAAGGACACCTCGGTCTGGACGATCAAGTTCCGCCAGGGCCTGAAGTGGTCCGACGGCCAGCCGTGGACGACCCGGGACATCCAGTTCTGGTGGGAGGACATCATCCTGCCCGGGCACGACGCGCAGTCGCCGCCGGACGAGACGAAGTCGGGCAAGGGCACCCTCGCGAAGCTGACCTTCCCGGACGCGACCACGATGGTGATGACCTTCGACGCCCCGTCGCCGCTCGCGGCCGACCGCATGGCGATGTGGGTCAACGGCAACATCGGCCGCAACGGGCCGGCGTGGATGTTCCCGTCGCACTACGTCAAGCAGTTCCACCCGAAGTACAGCAAGTCGGTCCCGAAGAACTGGGACACGGTCGGCGGGCTGTGGGAGCGCAAGGCTGACTGGATGCAGAACCCCGCCTGCCCGGTCATGAACGGCTTCAAGACCAAGTCGTTCAGCAACGGCTCGGGCGTCGTGCTCGAGCGCAATCCCTACTACTACGCGGTCATGCCCAACGGCGACCAGCTGCCCTACATCGACACGATCAACATCGCGACGGTGCAGGACGCCAACGTGGGGTTGCTCGGCCTGCAGCAGGGCAAATACGACTTCTGCTTCGGTAACTTCAACCAGGTCGATCTGAGCTCGGTGCAGACCCTCAAGGCGAGCGCCGATAAGGCCAACACCAACATCGTGTTCTGGGACAGTGGCGACGGCACGGGCTCGATCATGTTCCTGAACTACGACTACCCCGACGACGAGATCCGCAAGGTCTTTCGCGACAAGCGGTTCCGCCAGGCCCTGTCGCTCGGCTTCAACCGCGACAACGCCAACAAGGCGCTGTATTTCGGTCTCGCGCTCACCACGACCGGCACCCTGGCGGTCAAGGCGAAGGAGTACGTCCAGGACGCGAACGGCCAGAAGATGTTCGGACTCTGGCGCAACTCCTACATCAAGTACGACGTCGGGGCGGCCAACAAGCTGCTCGACGACATGGGGATGAAGAAGGGCAGCGACGGCAACCGGAGACTGCCGTCGGGCAAGAAGTTCGTCCTCAACCTCGATTTCGCGACGGACATCGGCAAGACGGAGGCGGCCAAGGACGACCAGCTCGTCTCGGACTGGAAGAAGATCTTCATCAATGCCCGGCGTAACCCGATCACGCCCCAGGCATACGGCGACAGCTGGACCGCGGGCAAGCTGATGGTCCACACCAACTGGGGCGTCGGCGACGGCCCCAACCACCTTGTTTACCCGCAATGGTTCGTCCCGATCGAGAGCAGCCGGTGGGCACCACTGGAGGGCGCGTTCTACAACGCGATCGGCACTTCGGCCGAGCACAAGGAGCAGAACGTCAACCCCTGGAAGCGCAACCCACCGCGGCTCGAGCCCGACAAGACCGGCCCGATCCAGAAGATGTGGGACCTCTACAACCGGACCAAGATCGAGCCGGACGAGACCAAGCGCACCCAGCTCGTCTACGAGATCCTCAAGATCCACGTCTCGGACGGCCCGTTCTTCCAGGGCAGCGCGGCCAACGCGCCGTTCGTCATGGTCGTGAAACGGGATCTGAGCAACGTGCCCACGCGGGACAACCTCGCCCAGCACGGCTTCGCGGCGCCGTGGATACATCCGACACCCGCCGTCTACGACCCCGAGACGTGGTTCTGGGAGGACCCGAGCCAGCACTCCTGAGCCCCCCGGCCCGCGTTCTCACCGGCCGGTGAGATCGCGGGTGCTGGCCCGCTCGACGAGGGTCGTGGCCAGCTCGAGCCGCTGGCTTTCCAGCGTCTCGCCGCGGATCTGCCGGATGAGCATGCTGGTGGCGCTGCCCGCCATCTCCTTCAGCGGCTGCCGGACCGTCGTCAGGTCCGGATGGACCCAGCGCGCCTCCGGCAGGTCGTCGAAGCCCACGACGCTGACGTCATCGGGGACCCGCAGGCCCAGGTCGGCGATCGCCTCGTAGCCCCCGATCGCCATGTGATCGGAGCAGATGAACAGCGCCGTCGGCCGCGGCCGACCGGCCAGGATCGCGCGCACCAATGCCCGGCCGCTGGCCCGGTCGTAGCTGCCGTGGCGGACGTGCTCCGGCCGCACCGTCAGGCCCGCCGCGCTCATGGCCGACCGGTAGCCGGCGATGCGCGCCTTGGCGTAGAGATGGTGGGCCGGACCGGTGACGAGCGCGACGCGGCGATGGCCCTTGTCGATCAGGTACTGCGTCGCATCGTGCGCCCCCGTCCAGTTGCTCGTGCCGACCGATGCGGCACCCGGCGGCGGGTCCGCGAGCGGGTCGATGACGACGTAGGGCACGCCCGCGCGGGCCAGCCGCCTGGGCTCGTCGCCGGAGAGGTCGACCAGTCCGAGGATGACCCCCTGGCTCTGGCCCTGCAGGCTGATATCGACCCAGTCCCCGCGCTCGCGGCGCGGCCGGGCGGTCGATATCACGACCCGGTAGCCGGCGTCGTACGCCGTCGCCTCGACCCCGCTGGCGACGCTGGCGGCCCACGAGCCGTCCAAGCCCTGCACCACCAGGTCGATGGTGCCCAACGGACCGGTCGGCGGCCGGGTCCGCCGCCGCCGGACGTAGCGGTGGCTGGCCAGCGCCTCCTCGACCCGATCCCGGGTCGCCGGACCGACGTCACCGCGGCGATTGAGCACCTTGGACATCGTCGACACCGAGACGCCCAGCGTCACCGCGATCTCGGCGAGCGTCGGGCGGTCCTCGGCTGCCCTCACCGGTCCTCCAATTTTCGAAACTCAACCAACGATCGTACGCCGAACGTCATTAGCAAGAAATCCCCAGGGTGCGGCTTTGACACCCGACGCCGCCGGCCTAGGCTATGACCCGCTCCACCCAAAACCGTTGTCAATTTTCGAAACTTTACTGCGGGAGCCGCCGTGCAAGTGTCCGAGACCAGACCGGTCGCCGACCGAGCGGGCGGCGAGCGAACCGGCCCGCTGCGGGTCACCGTGTGGAACGAGGGGCGGCACGAGGTCCACGACGCTCCGGTCGCCGAGCGGTATCCGCACGGCATCCACGGTGCGATCGCCGTCGGCCTGACCGATCTGCTCGGAGACGACGTACGCGTGCGCACGGCGACGCTGGACGAACCGGAGCACGGCCTCACCGCCGAGGCACTCCACGACACCGACGTGCTGACGTGGTGGGGTCACCTGGCGCACGGCGAGGTGGCTGACGCGGTCGTGGCCCGCGTGCAGCAGGAGGTCCTTGCCGGGATGGGGCTCGTCGTCCTGCACTCGGGGCACTGGTCGAAGGTCTTCCAGGCCCTGATGGGCACGACCTGCACGCTGCGCTGGCGCAGCGCGGCGGAGCGGGAGCTGGTGTGGACCGTGAACCCGTCGCATCCGATCGCGCACGGCGTACCGCATCCGATCGTCATCGACGAGCAGGAAATGTACGGAGAATATTTCGACATCCCGCAGCCCGACGAGCTCGTCTTCGTCAGCAGCTTCAGCGGCGGCGAGGTATTTCGCAGCGGCTGCACCTTCCGCCGCGGCAACGGCCGGATCTTCTACTTCAGCCCCGGCGACCAAGAGTACCCGGTCTATCAGCATCCCGACGTCCGGAGGGTGATCGCGAACGCCGTTCGCTGGGCCGCGCCGAGCTATCTCGAGCGCAAGACACCCAAGCTGCGCCGGTACGACGCGGGGTGGTTTGCGACCGAGGCCGGCCGTGAACGACGACACCAGAACTGCCGCAGGTCCGGTTGCACCGTCGGCCCGAGCCGGCCACTCAGCATTTGAGGTGAAGTTGAGCATGACCCGTCCCAGCACGGCCACGTCGACCCGTCGGGCATTCCTGCGCGCGAGTGCCCTCCTTGCCGCACCGGCCGTCTTGGCCGCGTGCTCGAGCAAGTCGAGCAACTCCAAGACGAGGGGCGGGGCGACGAGCGCGGCATCTTCCTCCGGCGCGCCGTCGACCGGCCGACCGGCCGTCGAGAAGCCGCCGACGACCGCCCAGCTCGGAGCCAAGCAGGGCGACCACGCCACGATGCCGGTGCCCAAGACCTTCAACGAGTCGCCGACGCTCGCCGGTTGGTCAAGGGCGGCAAGCTGCCCCCGGTCGACAAGCGCCTTCCCGCGCATCCTTATGTCATCCCGCACAAGTGGATGCAGGCGGGCAAGTACGGCGGCACGATGAATTCCTACGTCTTCTCCAGCCAGGGCACGGCCAAGGCCGACTCCAACCGGGAGTGGTTCTACGGACACTCCCCGCTGCGCTACCTCAACGACGGTCTCGGCATCACCGGCGGGCTGGTCGAGAAGTGGTCGCCCAACAAGGACACCTCCGAGTGGACCTTCAAATTCCGCAACGGCCTGAAGTGGTCCGACGGCGTGGACTGGACGACCCGCGACATCCAGTTCTGGTGGGAGGACATCGTCCTGCCCGGCCACGACGCGCAGACGCCGCCGGACGAGACCAAGTCGGGCAAGGGCACGCTGGCCAAGCTGCGCTATCCCGATCCGCTGACCCTGGTCATCAGCTTCGACGCGCCCGCCCCGCTCACCGCCGACCGCCTCGCCGCCTGGGTCAACGGCGGCATCAGCCACAACGGCGCGGCCTGGATGCACCCCTTCCACTACCTCAAGCAGTTCCACCCGAAATACAACAAGTCGGTGCCGAAGAGCTGGGACACCGTCGGCGGCCTCTGGGAGCGACACGCCGACTGGATGCAGAACCCCGACTGCCCGACGATGAACGGCTACAAGACCAATACCTTCAACAACGGCACCGGCCTCGTCCTAGAGCGCAATCCCTACTACTACGCGGTCATGCCCAACGGCGATCAACTGCCCTACCTCGACACGATCAACATCGCCACGGTGCAGGACGCCAACGTCGGCAAGCTCGGCCTGCAGCAGGGCAAGTATGACTATGCCCTCGGCTATTTCACCCAGGTGCTGCTCTCCGACGTGCAGACGTTGCAGGCGTCCAAGGAGAAGGCGCAGACCGAGGTCCTGCTCTGGGACGGCGGCTCCGGCACCGGGTCCATCATGTTCCTCAACTACGACCACCCCGACGACGGGATCCGTGCGGTCTTCCGGGACAAGCGGTTCCGGCAAGCTCTCTCGCACGGCTTCAACCGGGACGCTGCCAACAAGGCGCTGTATTTCAACCTGGCCGAGCCGAGCACCGGCACGATGAGCCCCAAGTCGCGCGAGTTCGTCGCCGACGCCGCCGGAATGGCGATGTATCGGAGGTGGCGCGACTCCTACATGGCGCACGACGTCGACAAGGCCAACAAGCTGCTGGACGCCATGGGCATGAAGAAGGGCAGCGACGGACACCGCCGGCTGCCCTCGGGCAAGAAATTCACGCTCAATATCGACTACCCCACCGACATGTCCACCACGGAGGCGACCAAGGACGACCAGCTGGTCTCCGACTGGAAGGCGATCGGGATCAACGCCCGGCGCAACCCGATCACGCCGCAGTCCTACGGCGACATGTGGTCCTCCGGCAAGCTGATGGTGCACACCAACTGGGAGGCCAGCGACGGGCCGAACATGCTGGTGAACCCGCCGTGGCTGGTGCCGATCGAGAGCGCCCGGTGGGCGCCGCTCGAGGGCGCCTACTACAACGCCATTGGTACGCCGCAGCAGCACACCGAGCAGAACGTCGACCCGTGGAAACGCAACCCGCCGCGGCTGGCACCGGAGAAGAACGGCCCGATCCAGAAGATGTGGAACCTCTACAACAGGACCAAGCTCGAGCCCGACGAGACCAAGCGCACCCAGCTCACCTTCGACCTGGTCAAGATCCACATCAGCGACGGCCCGTTCTTCCAGGGCACCGCGGCCAACTATCCGCACGTGGTGGTGAAGAAGCAGGCGCTGCAGAACGTGCCGACGCGGGCCAGCCTGGCGCAGCACGGGTACGTCAACACCTGGGTGCATCCGGTGCCGGCGGCGTACGACGTCGAAGCGTGGTTCTGGGACGATCCGAGCGCGCACTCCTCGTAAGAGCGCTCAGAAGCCGTCCTCGCCGCGGATGAGCCGGCGCAGCCGGGCGACCCGCTCCGCGATCGCCTTCTCCGCGCCATAGGCCGTCGGCCGGTAGTAGTCCTTGCCCACCAGCTCGTCCGGCGCGTACTGCTGGCGGGCGATGGCCTGCGGCTCGTCGTGGCTGTAGCGGTAGCCCCCGCCGTGCGCGAGCCGCTGCGCTCCGGGATAGTGCGCGTCCCGCAACGCGGCCGGTACGGCGCCGTAGCGGCCCTCGCGCACGTCGGCGAGAGCCGCGCCGATCGCCGTCGTCGCGGAGTTGGACTTGGGCGCGGTCGCCAGGTGGATCACCGCATGGGAGAGGGTGAGCGCCGCCTCCGGCATCCCGATGAACTGCACCGCCTGCATCGCCGCCACCGCGGTCTGCAGCGCGGTGGGGTCGGCCATGCCGATGTCCTCGCTGGCCAGGATGACCAGCCGGCGGGCGATGAAGCGAGGATCCTCACCGGCCTCGATCATCCGGGCCAGATAGTGCAGGGCCGCGTCGACGTCGGAGCCTCGCATCGATTTGATCAGCGCGCTCGCCACGTCATAGTGCTGATCGCCCTGACGGTCGTAACGGACGGCCGCCTTGTCCACCGCCTGCTCGAGCAGGGCCAGCTCGATCGTGTCGACATCACTCGCATCCGCGGCACCGGCGGCCGCCTCGAGCCCGGTCAGCGCCTTGCGCGCGTCGCCGCCAGCGAGCCGCACCAGGTGCTCGGTCGCCTCGTCGGTCAGGGCCAGCCGGCCGCCGTAGCCGCGGTCGGGGTCGGCGAGCGCATGGCGTACCAGGCCGAGCACGTCGTCATCGGTCAGCGGCTCCAGCGTCAGCAGCAGCGAGCGCGACAGCAGCGGGCTGACGATCGAGAAGAAGGGGTTCTCCGTCGTGGCCGCGACCAGTGTGATGGTGCGGTCCTCGACGGCACCGAGGAGCGAATCCTGCTGGGTCTTGGAGAAGCGATGCACCTCGTCGATGAAGAGCACAGTCTGCGCACCCGACGCCGTCAGCCGGCGCTTGGCTTCGGCGATGACGGCGCGCACCTCCTTGACGCCGGCCGACAGCGCCGACATCGGCACGAAGACGCGCTGGGTCGCGTGGGAGACGACGTGCGCGATCGTCGTCTTGCCGGTGCCGGGCGGGCCCCACAGGATCACCGACATCGGCGCGTTGCCGTCGACGAGCCGGCGCAGCGGGCTGCCGGCGCCGAGCAGGTGGTCCTGCCCGACGATCTCCTCGATGCTGCGCGGGCGCATCCGGACCGCGAGCGGGGCATTCGCCGCGCTCGCCTCAGCCTCCGCGTCGTCGAAGAGGCTCGCCTCGTCCGTCACTGCTCCTCCGCGGGTGCCCCGACCGCCCGATCCGGACCAGACACTACCGAGCGGGGCCGACGCCGGCGGGGCGTGGCCTCGCCCCGCCGACTGCAAAATTGTGCCTCCCCGCGGGAGACCGACCGTCACCGCCTCCGGAGCTCGAACGAGACACCACTTCGGCATACCCGTGAACCTGGTCCGGGATGTTCCGGGCCACAGCCGGGGTAGACAATGGGGGCTGACCACTACTCCCAACCGCTGGCCCAACCACTGGCCCAACCACTGGCCCGAACCCTGGAGGACCGCTTCCATGCAGACCCGACGCATCGGCCCGCTCACCGTCTCCGCGATCGGCCTCGGCGAGATGCCGCTGTCGGTTTCCGGCCGGCCGAGCGCGGAACAGGCGATCGAGACCGTGCACGCGGCGCTCGACGCGGGCGTCACGTTCATCGATACGGCCGACGCCTACTGCCTCAGCTCGGACGACTTCGGCCACGGCGAGGAGCTCGTGGCAAAGGCGCTCGCGACCTACGGGTCCGACACCGACGGCGTACTCGTGGCCACCAAAGGCGGCCACACCCGGACCGGGGACGGCTCCTGGACTGTGGACAGCTCCCGCGACTACCTGCGGTCCGCGTGCGAGGCCAGCCTCAAGCGGCTCGGCGTCGACGCGATCGGGCTCTACCAGCACCACCGCCCCGACCCGGAGGTGCCCTATGCCGAGGCAATCGGGACCATCAAGGAGCTGTACGACGCGGGCAAGGTCCGCCACGTCGGCATCTCCAACGCCACGGTCGCGCAGATCCAGCAGGCCGAGGCGATCCTCGGCGACGCGCTGGTGAGCGTGCAGAACCAGTTCTCGCCGAAATTCCGTTCGTCCGAGGACGAGCTGGCGTACTGCGCGTCCCGGGGTCTGGCGTTCCTGCCGTGGAGCCCGCTCGGGGGCATCGGAAATGCCTCCGATCTCGGCGGCTCGCTCGGCACCTTCGGCGAGGTCGCGACGGCGCGCGCTGTGAGCCCGCAGCAGGTGGCACTGGCGTGGGCGCTGGCCAAGGCACCGGTCGTGATCCCGATTCCCGGCTCGAGCCGTCCGGCGACGATCCAGGACTCGGTCCAGGCCGCGTCCCTGAGGCTGACCGACGCCGAGCTCCTGTCCCTCGGCTGAGCTGACCCGCGGCCGCCGGGTGGATCAGCGCCCGAGAATCTCCCGGAGAGCGCCCAGCACGGCCGTGACCGCACCGAGGTTGGCGTTGCGGCCCATGATGCCGATCCGCCAGACCGAGCTGGCGAACTCGCCGGCGCCGCCGCCGATCTCGATGCCGTAGCGCTCGAGCAGCTCACGGCGTACCACCGCCGAATCCACCCCGTCGGGGACACGCACGGTGGTGAGCTCGGGCAGGCGGTGACCGTCCGCGGCGAAGAGTTCGAGCCCGAGCTTGCGCAGCCCGTCCTGCAACGCGGCACCGGCGGCGGCGTGCCGGGCGTGGACCGAGGGCAGGCCCTCGGCGAGGATCCGCCGCAGGGCCGCATGCAGCGAGGCGATCATCGCGACCGGGGCGGTGTGGTGGTACGTGCGCCCTCCGCCGCTCGCCGTGACGTAATCGCCGATCATGCCGATGTCGAGATACCACGACTGCGGCTTGATGATCCGGCGATCGAGGGCACGGGCGCTCGCGGTGAACGGTGCGAGGCCGGGCGCGACCCCGAGGCATTTCTGGGTGCCGGAATACGCGATGTCGACACCCCACTCGTCGAGGTCGACCGCGATGCCACCGAGGGACGTGACGCAGTCGGCGAGCACCAGGGCGTCGGACGTGGCGCGGACGGCTGGCACCAGGGCGGCGATGTCGTTGCGTACGCCGGTCGAGGTCTCCGCGTGCACCGCCGCGACGAGCTTCGGGCGCGGGTGCGCGGCCGCGACCGCATCGGCGTCGATCGGCTGGCCCCAGGGCGCGCGCACCGGTACGACGTCCGCGCCGCAGCGGGTCGCCACGTCGATCATCCGCTCACCGAACAGGCCGTTCGCCGCGACGACGACCACGTCACCGGGCCCGACGAAGTTGACGAACGACGCCTCCATGCCCGCGCTGCCGGTGCCCGACAGCGGGAGCGTCGCGATGTTCGCCGTACCGAAGACGGTCCGCAGGTCGGCGCAGGTCTCGGAGAGGATCTGCAGGAACGCCGGGTCGAGGTGGCCCAGCAGCGGGGCCGCGAGCCCCGCGGTCGCTTCGGGATACGGGTTGGACGGGCCGGGACCGAGCAAGGTGCGTTCAGGCAGGATCATGGATCCGACCCTAGACCGGCGGATGACCGGTCCAGCCGCACCCCGGAGTGCAGCGCGGCCGGCGCCCGGCGTGCACATCGTCGGCGGTATCGCGTCGCGGGAGCGGCAGATCAGCACTCTCGAGGAGGGGCGGCGCCGCGACTGGTGCCGGAGCTCAGCGGCCCCAGCTCTCCAGCAGCTTCGCCCGGCCGGAGGCATTGGTATCGGCCAGGCTCAGATGCGGATAGACGCCGACGATGTCCTCCATCCGGTAGCCGTCACCGGCGCGCAGGCCCGGCCAGTAGACGGTGCCGACGTGATTGTCGTGGGCGTATCGCGCGATCGCGTCGATGAAGGCGATGTTGGTGGACGTCGACGGGTCGGCGTTGTAGTCGGTGCCGTCGGTCATCGGCGCGCCGAATTCGTCGATGATCGTGCGGCCGGCGTACGGCCCGACTTCTTTCGCGATTCCGGCCGTGAAGTCGGCGACCGTGACGGCGCCGGGGTTGAACCATGTGTAGTCGTGCACGGAGAAAAGCGTCCCGGCGAGGCGGGCGTCGGTGCCGAGCTGGGACAGGTCGGTGTTGTATCCGACGCCGCTGACGATGACCCGTCCGCGCGGGATATCCGAGTGGTCCCTCAGCCATTGGGCGCAGATTCCGGACCACGCGTCGTACGAGTAGCCGTGCGGCTCGTTCATCGGCTCGAAATACACCTGTGGATTGCCGCCGAAGCTCGAGGTCAGGTGATTCCACATCGTCGACCATTGCGGTAGGTCGTCGATGCGGCCGTCCTTGGAACTGTCGGCCTCCCAGTAACTCAGGATCACCCGTACGTCCATCCGCGTGGCCGTCTCGATCACCGCGACGTACGAACGCCACCAGTCACCGGACACGGTGGCCGGGTTGACCGGGAGTCGGATCGTGTTGGCACCGAGGTTGTGCTGCAGGCCGGCCACGATCTGGCGAGCCTTGGCCGCGCTGCGCGCCGGTCCGTCGGTGTCGCTCAGGCCGGTGGGTACGACGTTGCCCGTCACGAAGTTGTCGCGGGGGTCGGCCCAGTTGACTCCGTGGAACGAGGCGGCCGGGGCGGCGGCGGACGGATACGTGGCGGTCGTCCCGGTGGCGGTCGTCCCGGTGGCGCTCGTCCCCGCGGCGCTCGTCCCTGCAGCGCCTACCGTCATGGATGCGCCGACCGTGAGGCAGCAGGCGACGAGGATCCGCAATACAGGCATCGTCACATTCCTCTCGTTGGGCTGAGCCTATTCTGAGGTGAGCACCGATTACCTGACCACTCGCGGCCGCGATCGTCAACCGGCGATCACGTGTAGCGACCGGACGTCGTACCTGTCCGGCGCCACGCCCATCGTTGCAGCAGCAGGGTGATCACCCCGGCGACAACGATGCTGGCGAGGTTGACGAGCAGCTGCAACGCCGAGCCGGCGGCCGGTCGCAGCTCCCCCATCGCGATCGCCACGGCCGCGTTGCCGGCCGCAGGGACCGTCGTCACCGAGATCACGACGCCGATGAGGGCACCGGATTTCGCCGAGGTGAGGGACAGGACACCGGCGGCCCCGGCGAGGAAGGCGACGATGAAGGAAAAGGAATCGGGCCGCGAGATGAATTCGGTCAACGGCCGTGTGCGGTCGAACATCGAATGGTCGACCAGACCGACCCCGCGGCCGAGCAACGTCAGTAGGGTGACCATGGCGATCGCGCTGACGAATCCCACGATGAGCGCGCGGAACGAGCGACGCCCCAGGCCGTACCTCCGGTGCACGAGCGCCACGCAGAGACCGGCCAGCGGCCCGAACTCCGGACCGACGACCATGGCGCCGACGATCAGGATCGGTTGATCCTGCAGGACACCGATCGCGGCGATCGTCGTCGCGATCACGATGAAGGCGAGATAGCTCCACGACAGCGACGATTCCTCGCTCACGACATCGCTGACGCTCTCCCACACCACCGCGTCCTGCCCGTGGCCCGGCGCGTCCTTCTCGGCCTGGTCGATCGCGTCCGACAGGGCGGTGTCGATCTCCTCGATGGTGATCAGCCCCGTCCGGCGCAGCCCGAGGTCGGTGAGCCGGCCGAGCACGCCGTTGGCCGCCTCGCGGGCCAGCGCGCAGGTCACGACGTCGCCCGCGGGATCGAGCGCGGCGCCGCGAGTCGCCGTCACGCCGGTCGCTCCCGGCTCCGATTTCATGATGTCGATGACGGCATCGGTCTGGTCCGCCGGACTGATGACTCGAAGTTGCAGCACCCGGCCAGTCTCACATCGCGCCCGGCTGACTCCGGCCTTTACGCGCCGCGCCGCGAGCGGACGGGACCCTGGGGCGAGTGGCCGTCGCCTCGTTACGATCGGGAGCGTGGCTCTTGACCCCCCGGCAACGATCACCGATTTCAGCTACGAGGTCGACCCCTACTCAACCGTCGACGGTGCGCCGACCTCGGACTTCGACCTCGCCGGCGGCTCCGTGGTCCTCACGGGCAGCCGGGAAGGTACGACGGTCCGGGTCACGATGTCCGGCGCATCGCTGCCCACCGCGACCGGCCACGCGCTGGGCCTGCTCCTCTCCGAGGAGCCCGCGACCGGCGTGGCCGAGGTGCGCATCACGGCGTACGTCGACGGCGAGAACGGTCGGGTCATGACAGTCGACCGCGAGGTGGTCGCGCAGTGACCCTCGTCGCTCGAACTGATGAGGGAGCGAGCATCGACCGCGCGTCAGCGAGGGAGCAGCGCAGCGACCGAGGATGTCCCGACGATCGAGCACACGACCGGAGGTCGCGCACGTGAATAGCCGACGCGCGGCGATTGTCGGCACCGGGCATCGCGGCCGGATGTACACGCAGGGAGTCGCGGCCGCCGAGGGGATCGACGTCGTGGCGCTGTGCGACCCGAATCCGGTGCGCCTCGGCGTACACAACCAGCTGCTCGCCGACCGAGGGCGGCCGCGCGCGTCCACCTGGGCACCCGAGGATTTCAAGACGATGCTCCAGCACGAGCGGGTCGACACACTCGTGGTGACAACGGTCGACCGGTTTCACGATCGTTACATCCTCGCCGGGCTCGAGGCCGGGGTGCGGGTCATCACCGAGAAACCGATGACGACGGACGCGGAGAAATGCCGTCGGATCCTCGACACGGTGCTGCGGACGGACAATCACGTCACCGTGACCTTCAATTACCGCTTCAGCCCCGTACATGCCGAGGTGCGCCGGCTGCTCGCGGAAGGGACGATCGGCGACCCGTTGTCGGTCCATTTCGAGTGGCTGCTCGACGTGCATCACGGCGCGGACTACTTCCGGCGGTGGCACCGGCAGAAGGTCAACAGTGGCGGGCTGATGGTGCACAAGGCCGGCCATCATTTCGACCTGGTCAACTGGTGGTTGCAGGCCGCCCCAGAGACGGTTTTCGGAATGGGACGGTTGGCGTTCTACGGCGCGGAGAACGGCGTCCGCCGCGGGCTCCGCCACGACTACGAGCGGGCGACGGGCGCTCCCGCTGCCGCCGACGACCCGTTCGCCCTCGACCTCGCCGACAATCCAGGGCTCAAGGCGCTCTACCTCGACGCCGAGCCCGTCGATGGTTACCAGCGCGACCGGAACGTTTTCAACGACGACATCACCATCGAGGACGATATGGCCGTGATGGTGCGCTACGACTCCGGCGCAACAATGTCGTATCACCTCACGGCGTACTCCCCGTGGGAGGGCTACCGGGTGATGTTCAACGGCAGCCGGGGCCGGCTGGAGCTCGAGGTGGCCGAGAACACCTGGCGGGCGGGCGATTCGGTCGCGGCGTCACCGACCGGAGCGCTGCACGGCGAGGACCCGGCACCCGATTCGGGCGGCGCCCGGATCGTCGTACGCCCGCTGTGGGCGCCGCCGCGCGAGGTGCCGATCGTAGTTCCCGCCGGCGGCCACGGTGGCGGCGACGAGCGGTTGATGGCCGCACTCTTTGCCGGTGGCGACGGCTCGGCCTGCGAGGATCCGGCTGCCCGCGCGGCCATTGCCACCGAGTACGACGGCGCCAACGCCTTGGCCATCGGCGCCGCAGCGAACCAGTCCTTCGTCACCGGGCAGCCGGTATCCGTCCGGGACCTTCTCGATCCGACCTGACAATCGCCCGCCGTCCGCCACACCATTCGCCGAGTGGCGGCCTGAGCAGGAAATCGGAGTCGAAAACCTGGCGGGCCTGCCGCTCGACCCACGACTCAGGCAGTCGAGTATCAGGACGGGCCCAGGGAGATCGAGAATCACGACGGGCCGGGCTCGGCCGGGGGCCTGGGCTTGGCGTCGATGCCGGCTTCGTTGCGCTGCTGCGGCGTGATCGGCGCCGGAGCGCCGGTCAGCGGGTCGTAGCCGCCGCCGGATTTCGGGAAGGCGATCCCGTCCCGGATCGAGTCCGACCCGGTCAGCAGCGCGACCCATCGGTCCCAGCCCATCGCGATGCCGCCGTGCGGCGGCGGGCCATAGGCGAATGCGTCGAGCAGGAAGCCGAACTTCGCCTGTGCCTCGGCCTCGGACAACCCCATCAGGGTGAACACGCGCTGCTGCACGTCGCGGCGATGGATACGGATCGATCCGCCGCCGATCTCGTTGCCGTTGCACACCAGGTCATAGGCGTCGGCCAGTGCCTCGCCCGGCGATTCCTCGAAGCGGTCGAGCCATTCCTTCTTCGGTGCGGTGAAGGCGTGGTGTACGGCGGTCCATTTGCCGCCACCGACTGCGACGTCATCGGTCTCGGCGGCGAGCTCGAAAAGCGGCGCGTCGTTGACCCAGCAGAAGGACCAGGCCGACTCGTCGATCAGCCCACCACGACGGGCGACCTCGACCCGCGCCGCACCGAGCAGCTCCTGTGTCGTGTGCTTCGCGCCGGCGCTGAAAAAGATGCAGTCGCCCACCGACGCTCCGACCGCGTCGACGAGCCCGTCACGCTCGGTCTCGGACAGGTTATTGGCGACCGGTCCACCGAGCATGCCGTCCTCGCCGACGAGGACGTAGGCCAGCCCCCGCGCGCCGCGCTGCTTCGCCCAGTCCTGCCAGCCGTCGAGCTGGCGCCGCGGCTGCGACGCGCCTCCCGGCTGTACGACGGCGCCGACGTACTCCGCCTGAAAGACCCGGAACGGCGTCTCGGCGAAGTACGCCGTCAGGTCGGTCAGCTCCAGCTCGAAACGCAGGTCCGGCTTGTCGGATCCGTAACGGGCCATCGCCTCGGCATAGGGAATCCGCCGGAGCGGGAGCGGTACGTCGTACCCAGAAAGCTCCGACCAGACCCGCGCCACCAGGGCTTCGGACAGCTCGAGCACGTCGTCCTCGTCGACGAAGGACATCTCGATGTCGAGCTGGGTGAATTCCGGTTGCCGGTCGGCGCGGAAGTCCTCGTCCCGATAGCACCGTGCGATCTGGTAATACCGCTCCATTCCCGCGACCATCAACAATTGCTTGAAGAGCTGGGGGGATTGCGGCAGCGCGTACCAGCAGCCGGGCCGAAGCCGCGCCGGCACGAGGAAATCGCGCGCCCCCTCGGGCGTGGAACGCGTCATTGTCGGGGTTTCGACCTCGACGAAATTCCGCTCCGCGAGGACGCCGCGGGCGATGCGGTTGAGTTCGCTGCGCAGCCGGATCGCGCTGCTCTGGCTTTCGCGGCGCAGGTCGAGATAGCGGTATTTCAGCCGGATCTCCTCACCGACGTCGACGTGGTCGTCGATCGGGAACGGCAGCGGGGCCGACTCCGAAAGCACTTCGAGGTGGCTCGCCGTGAGCTCGATCTCACCGGTCGGCAGGTTGGGGTTTTCGTTGCCCTCGGGACGCTTGCCGACGGTGCCGGCGACCGCGATGCAGAATTCGGCGCGGAGCTGGTGCGCGTCCTCCTCGCGCAACACCACCTGCGCCACACCACTCGCGTCGCGCAGGTCGACGAAGATGACACCACCGTGGTCCCGCCGGCGGGCCACCCAGCCGGCCAGGGTGACGGTCTCACCGATGTTTTCGGCCCGCAGCGAGCCGGCCGTACATGTGCGGATCATGTTTTTGTTTCTCCTGTGTCAAAGAATTGGTACGACGACGCCGGATCAGGCGCCACTCGCCGCGACCACGGTGGGGTGGAGGTCCGCGGGCGGTGGCGCCCACGTACCGGCGTCAGCGGCATTCTGCTCTCCCGAGCGGAGGTCCTTGACCTCGTCGCCACGGTCGCCGGAGCCCAGGAACCACACGTGCGGAATCCCGCGCCGGTCGGCGTAGCGGATCTGCCGGCCGAATTTCGCCGCGTCCGGAGACACCTCCGTCGCGATCCCCCGGGCCCGCAGCCGCGACGCGACAAGCTCGGCCGCGGTGCGGTCCCCCTCCGCCGGTACGGCGATCAGGACGCAGGTCGGAACGGACCGGCTGGCCGTCACCAGGCCGCGGCCGATGAGCAGACCGAGCAGCCGGCTTACCCCGATGGAGAGGCCGACACCGGGATAGGTCCGCTTCCCGTCGGAGGCCAGCGCGTCGTACCGCCCGCCCGAGCAGACCGAGCCGAAGGACTCGTGCCCGGTCACGAACGTCTCGTAGACCGTGCCGGTGTAGTAGTCGAGGCCGCGGGCGATCCGCAGGTCGGCCATCACGAGCCCCGGCACCTGCCGGCCGGCCGCCTCGACCACCGCGGTGAGCGCCTCGATGCCCACGTCGAGCAGCTCGTGCCGGACACCGAGCGCGCGCACCTCATCGGCGAAGGAACCGTCGGTGCTACTGATTTCGGCCAGCGCGAGACAGGCCTTGAGCTGGGCGTCGGACAGGCCGATCTCGGTGAGTGCCGCCGCGACCCCGGCCGGCCCGATCTTGTCGAGCTTGTCGACGGCGCGCAGCACCTCGCCGGGCTCGGTGATGCCGAGCCCACGGTAGAAGCCCTCGGCCAGCCGCCGGTCATTGGTGTGGATCGTGAAGGGCGGCATCGGAAAGGCCGACAGCGCCTCGGCCACGACCAGCGGCAGCTCGGCCTCGTAGTGCGCCGGGAGCGTGTCGGCGCCGACGACGTCGATGTCGGCCTGAGCGAATTCCCGGTAACGGCCCTCCTGCGGCCGCTCGCCCCGCCACGCCTTCTGGATCTGGTAACGCCGCAGCGGGAAGTGCAGCCGGCCCGCGTTTTCCAGCACGTAGCGGGCGAACGGCACGGTCAGGTCGAAATGCAGCCCGAGCCCGGCGTCCGGCGCTTCGGCGTCCTCGGCCTGCAGCCGCCGCAGGACGTAGACCTCCTTGGAGGTCTCGCCCTTTCGCAGCAGCGCATCGAGCGGCTCGACGGCGCGGGTCTCGATCGACGCGAAGCCGTGCAGCTCGAAGCTGCGCCGCAGCGTGTCGAGCAGGTGCTGCTCGATGATGCGCTCACGCGGCAGCCACTCGGGAAAGCCGCTGATCGGCGTCGGCCGCGGCACGGGGGTCTCCTACGGGATCGGCACGGGGTTGGCCCGCTCAGGTTACCGACCGCGACCCGGCGTACCGAACTGCGTTTAGCGCGGAGCGGCCCGCCGGCGTCGTCATCGAACTCGTTGTGCCGCACCGGCGCTGACCGGGCCCGCCGCTGCCGCACGGCCTCGAAGAGCAGCACGGCGGCGGCCACGGACGCATTGAGGCTGTTCATCGGGCCGACCATGTCGATCCGCACTCCGGTGCCGGCGGCCGGCCATGGCTCCGTCACGCCGGTGTGCTCGTTGCCGATCACGACCGCGGTCGCGCCGGTCATGGACGTCCGGGTGTACGACGTGGAGCCGCCCGGTGTCGCGACGATCGCGGTGATATGGCGCTGCCGCAGCCAGGCGAGCGCCCGCGGGGTCGTCGTACCCACGATCGGCAGCGAGAAGACGGCGCCGAGCGAGGCGTGTACGCAGCCGGGTCCGAAGACGTCGGTGCGGGAGTCCGCGACGATGAAGGCGTCGGCGCCGGCCGCGCTCGCGGTCCGCGCGATCACGCCGAGATTGCCCGGCTTCTCGACCCGCTCCGCGACCACGACCAGCGGGTGCGGCGGCAGCCGCAGCGATTCGAGATCGTGCCGGTCCTCGCGCGCGATGGTCGCGACACAGCCGAGCGGGCCGTCGCGACGGGAAAGCCGGGCGAGCGCGGCCTCGCTGACCGTGGTGAGATCCGCGCCCGCCGTCCCGGCGGCCTGCAGGACCGCCATGTCGCCCGCCCGCATCCGGGCCGGGGCGAAGAAGACATCGACGGGTCGCCAGTGGGCCCTGACCGCCTGCTCGAGCAGCCGGAATCCCTCGACCACGAGGAGATCACGGCGCAGGCGCTCACGGTTGCGGAGCAGCCGTGCCGTCGCCTTGATCCGCGGATTCGCCGGGCTGGAAATGCTGTTGATGGGTGGCTGATAGCCAGTCATGGGTGTGGGCCCTCGTCGGAGGCGTGATCACCGCCCACCGGGAGCGGTGCTGACGTCGGGCCCTTACTGGGTCATGCGGCCACGGTAGGCCGGGCTGCCCGCGACAGGAACCGATTTTCCGCCGCGCGACCGGCGTCGTCAGCGATACGCGCAGGCGACGTAGGGGTTGGTGGCGCGCTCGGCGCCGATCGTGGTCGACTCGCCGTGGCCCGGGTGTACGACGTCGGCATCATCGCGGCACGCGAATTCGGATCGCAAGGACGCCCGCATCGCGTCCTCGCTGCCACCAGGAAAGTCCATCCGACCGATCGTGCCGGCGAAGTGGAACTCTCCGGTGAGGAGATGCCCGTCGACGGCGATGATCACCGAACCGGGCGTGTGGCCAGGCACCTCGGCGACGGCGAGTTCCAGGCCGGCCAGCCGCAGCGGCCCGGCCGGCAGGTCGAGGACGTCGGCGGGCTCCCGGAAGTCGGTCACCCCGGCAATCGGGGTGCCGCGCGGTAGCCCGACCGGCGTCCACGGGTCGGCGAGATGGCTTCGGTCGGCGGGATGTACGGCCCGGCGGTGCTGTCCGCTCGACCTGGCTCTCACCTCTTTCTGATCGAGGGCCGGAGCGGCCCTATTTCGATTGTCGGGATGCCCGGCTGCCGGGACACTGCTCGCATGTCGAAGCAGAAACCGCGGCCGTGAGGGTTACTCGTCAACGCAACCGCTCGCGCTCAGAGGAGGCCACGACCGGCGGGCACGGGCCGACTCGGGCGGCCCGGCGTGAATGGCGGACGCCGCTGACCCCCCGGGCCGCGCTCGTCGCGCGACTGCGCGCCGCCGGATGCGTCTTCGCCGAGGAGGAGGCGCTGCTGCTCGAGGCCGCAACGGGTCCGGAACCGCTCGAGGCCATGGTTTCACGCCGCACGGCTGGAGAACCGCTGGAATACATTCTCGGTTGGGTCGAATTCTGCGGCCGGCGCCTGACCGTGCGCCCGGGGGTTTTCGTGCCCCGCCGACGCACCGAATTCCTCGTGTCGCACGCGATCGCGCTCACGCTCCCCGGCGACGTCGTGCTCGATCTGTGCTGCGGCTGCGGCGCCATCGGCGTGGCCATCGGGCACGCCGTCGACGCGGTCGAGCTGCACGCCGCGGACCTCGGCCCGGCCGCCGTCCAATGCACGCGCGACAACACCGCCGTCCTGGACGCCCACGTCTATCAAGGCGACCTCTTCGACCCGCTGCCGTCGTCGTTGCGGGGCCGGGTCAATATCCTGGCCGCCAACGTCCCTTATGTGCCCACGGATGCGATCGCGGAGATGCCGCCCGAGGCGCGCGATCACGAACCGCACGTCACGCTGGACGGCGGCGCGGACGGGCTGGACGTCGTACGCCGTGTCGCCAGGCACGCCAGCGAATGGCTGGCTGCCGCCGGTCACGTGCTGATCGAGACCAGCGAGCGGCAGGCGCCCATCGCCGCAGCCATCTACGCCGACGCCGGCCTCTCGCCCCTTATCGCGCATTCGGACGATCTCTCCGCCACCATCGTCATCGGCGCGGCCTGACGGCCGGTGCGCAGAGTCGGCCGGCTCAGGCCGAGAGGAACTCCTCGGCCGCCCGGATGTCGGCGTCGATCCGTTTGGGCGCAAATCCCTTGTGGATCGACCCGTGCACGACCCGCAGGCGCCAATGTGCCTGATAGACGCGGAGAAGATCCCCGTCGAGCAGCGAGAGGTGCTCGTCGGCCCGCGCGGACGCGTCGCGGGGCAACCTGAGTCCCGCGCTCCCCATCCGCAGCCCGACCAGCGCAAAGCGGCAGTCACCGCGCGCCGCTCCCTGGTTCCAGTCGACGATTCCCGAGACCCGCCCACACTCGTCCAGAAGGATGTTGTCGACGCTGTAGTCGGTGTGGACAAGGTCCGCTCCGGGCATCTCGTACGGCCTGCCTCCGTCGAGCGCACGCAGCGCGCGCAACAGCCGCAGGGACCGGTCGTCGTACCGCCCCAGCGTCTGCTCCCACGGTCCGTAATCGCCGGCCGATGAGGCAGGAAACGCATCCGCGACGGGTACGTCGGCTCGCTCGGCCAGCAGGCCGGCGAACCGCTCGTTCTCCGCGACGATCGTGTCGATGGTCTCCTCGCCGGCGTCGTACACGTGCCGGCCCGGCATCCGCTCCTGGACCACGGTGACGTAGCCGTCGGCCAGCTCGGTGATCAGCTCGTAGCGCGGCACCGGGATGCCCACCGACCGCGCAAGCTCGAGCACCTCCGCGGTCTGCCGCATCCGGCTCGCCGGCGCGAGTGTGCGGGTGAGCGCTGCCGCCCGGCCGTCCGGCCACTCAACGAAGGCCGCGCTGCTGGTCCCGCCCACCTGGTCGGCAATGCCGACGAACCGCAGCCCGCAGCCGTGCCGCGCGTTGAGCTCGTCGACCACGGCCGTCGGTGCCCACGGATTCTCCGACAGCCGGAATTCGACCCGGTGCTCGGCCATCGCCGTCCTTTCCGGGGAGATCGACGCGCGCGGGCGCAAACGTCGTCGATCGTACGTCCGGCGCGGGCCGGGCGGCCAACGAGCGATCGTGCGGCGTCGGCGCCCTATCACTGGGACCGCGCGCGCGGACGACTACCGGCCAATTCCGCCCGCGCCGACGACCTCATCGCCAAGGCCGAGCTGCGGCCGCGCCGACGATCCGTCCGCACCGCATCGCCCACGCGCCCGGCTGCCGTGCCGCCGACGTGCCTCCGGTCGGGCGATCGGCGAAGTGAACACACCAGACGGTCGTCCCGCGTGGTGCTCGCAGCGCACCTGCGCCTCTGCTCCGCGCTCTGGGGCCGCGGCGTAACCTCGCCAGCCGGGTCACTCGCCGAGGTAGACGGCGGCGACACGTTTCGGCACGCACATCCGCCACGCATCGATGACCAGCTCGCGCAGCTGCTCCTCGTCGATCACGGCGAGCCGCAGCTGCACCCAGTTGTAACGCACGTCCGACCGGTCCGGCGGCAGGAAGGTCGCCGGGTCCGAGGCGACGAGTGCGTCGCGCTCCTCCTTGGGAAAGCCGAATCCCAGGATCGTCTCGTCCCGCGAGAGCGCGAGGTAGACAATCCGGCCGACCCGGAACTTGACGCGGTCGCGCACCACCGCCTCCTCGCTGCGGGGCAATGTGTCCGCTATCCGGCGGATGTCCTCGACGGTGGCCACGCATCGATTGTCCACGGCTGCACCGACCGACACCGGCACCGCCGTACAGCCACCACCGTTTGAAGCGCCGCGGCCGACGTGGGCGAGCAAGGACCAGCGGAGGACCCCACCCTATATACGGGTCCTGATACGATGGGTCGGTGGACCGAGGTCTTGGCGCCGAGCTATGGCGCGCGCAGCAGGCACACCGTTCGGCACTGTACGGCGCA